>JALHEL010000393.1 GCA_022837205.1 Leptolinea sp. | reverse complement strand
CATATTGACAGTGCAGATCGCCGGGGAAAAAGGGACGGTGCTTTTTGTTTGACAACTTCTCCCAAACTGACTCCGTGGGTGCTGGTCAATTATCAGGGAAGAATCTCCGATGTTTCCACATTGGCACATGAATTAGGCCATGCGGTTCATTCACTGTTTGCGAACCGGCAGAATATTTTTCAACATCAGGCATGTCTGCCTTTAGCTGAAACGGCTTCCACTTTTGCGGAAATGTTGTTAGTGGATGCCTTATTGAAAGAAGAGAAAAATCCGGATATTCGAAAAGAACTGATTATGCAGCAAATGGATGATTTCTATGCTACGATCCAAAGACAAGCATATTTTGCTCTGTTCGAGAAAAAAGCTCATGAAATGATCGCATCCGGAACGACCGTTGACCAATTAAATGCCGTCTATTTGGATAATTTGCATGATCAATTCGGAGAAGTTGTCAATGTCAGCGATGAATTCAAATGGGAATGGGTCTCCATCCCTCATATCTTCGCCACTCCTTTTTATGTCTATGCATACACTTTCGGTCAATTGCTGGTTCTCAGTCTCTATAAAAAATATAAAGAAGAAGGAAAAAACTTTATTCCGCAATATAAACAGATTTTATCGGCCGGAGGATCAAAATCACCCGAAGATATCCTTGCGGATGCGGGTTTTAATTTCTATGATCCGGCATTTTGGCAGGGAGGTTTTGATTTTCTCACGGAAAAAATGATGGAAATCGAAAGGAATTGATAAATCACCTGTAAAAGAATAAAATATTGATATGATTCTCAACAAAGAACGCTTGTTAACAATGACGCAAACATTTTTGTCGAAACGATTGCATTCCGATCATTCGATTGTTTGTGTTTATTTAACCGGTTCCATGCTCCGGGATGACCCTTTCATCAACGGAACCGCGGATGTGGACTTGGTAATTGTCCACAACCAACCTGTGGATGAAATCAGAGAGATCATCGGGATGACCCCCGAAGTCACACTGGATATTCATCACATCGAACAATCTTATTACTCTCCTCCTCGGAAAGTCCGGAAAGATCCATGGATCGGATCTTCCCTCTGCTTTGATCCGCTTCTTTTATATAACAAAGGTCATTGGTTTGAATTTATGCAAGCTTCTGTGGAAGCCGGTTTCTTTTCTCCGGAATACGTGATTCATCGTTCCGGTTTATTCTCAAATGAGGCTCGGCTTCTTTTTACCGAATTGGAAAATCAAAGAAATCTCGGCAGCAGTATATACATTTCTTCTTATTTGAAAATCATTGAGGATGGCTGCAATGCCGTTGCCTGTCTCAGTGGTTTACCGCTTACCGACCGGACCCTGATGAAGCGATTTAATGAGGTCGCCGAAGCAATCAACCGGGAAGATTTGGCCCCAATATTATATGGTCTGATATTGGGACAAAACAGCCCGTTCCCCTACTATGATTATTTCTTCAATTCCTGGAAATACTATTTGGAATACTTCGGGAACAGTGATCTTGCTCCTTTAAAAATGAAAGCGGATCGTATTCCATACTATACGGCACCCGTTTCTTATTATTGGAACGAACATTTGGCATCGGCATTATGGATTATGGCAAAAACATGGTGCAGTGTGGCGAAAGCATATCAGCTGGATGACAACGAATATTTCGTCACTTTTTGCAATATGCTGGAAATTTCTCCAATGTTTTTTGCAAAGAGGAAATCCCAACTTGAATTATTCCTGGATTCGATTGAGGATGCTCAAAAGAATTGGGGTGATTCACAGGGGCTTGACGCGAACGATCTTGAAAACCTTTAAAAAATATCCACAGACTTTTGTGGATATTTTTTAATAGACAGTAGAAGGCGTTGATAGAAAATTGCTGATTACTTCTTTAACCACTTATTCATGTTATTTACAATCTGTTCACACACCCATAAACACAAC
>JALHEL010000392.1 GCA_022837205.1 Leptolinea sp. | reverse complement strand
GTATCCGATATCATTCAGGTCGTTTATTTTAAGAAAACTCATGGGAAACGCTTTTTCCGAATGGCACCGCTTCACCATCACTTTGAAATGTTAGGCTGGAGTGAAGTTCAGGTCGTTCAACGCTTTTGGTTGATTAACTTGTTGGGAGTCTTGTTGGGAATCGCGATCGCTATGATCTGACAGAAATCGAGAAAACATAAAGGGTTCGAAAAGACATAAAAATGGAAAACAGTTGGCAAGGAAAAAGGATTTTAATGCTCGGAGCAGGCCGTCAGGGTCAAGCATTAGCCCGGTTTATGGTCGAGCGGAAAGCGATTGTAACGATCAGCGATATTCAGCCTTTTGATCAGCTCCGTTCCGCTTGGGAATCCTTAAAAATGTTGCGCTCCGTTCCGCTTGGGAATCCTTAAAAATGTTGCCGGTCCGTTGGGTTACCGGCGGACATCCGCAAAGTCTCTTAGATGAAACCGATTTTGTCTGTGTGACCGGCGGAGCTGATTTGAAACAGCCTATTTTAAAGGAAGCGTTCGAACGAGGACTCCCCGTTTTGAACGACACACAGATTTTCTTAACGGAAGTGAGTGCCCCGGTGATCGGCATCACCGGTTCCTCCGGAAAGACCACAACAACCACGCTGGTCGGAAGAATCGCCGAAGCGGCAAAAATACCTGATCAAAAAGTATGGGTCGGAGGAAATATCGGTATGCCTTTGTTAACAATGACCGACAAAATTCAACCCGACGATATCGTCATTCTTGAGCTGTCCAGCTTTCAACTGGAATTGACCACCGTCAGTCCTCATATCGCCGCAGTATTGAATATCACACCGAATCACCTCGATCGCCATGAGACGATGGAAGCTTATATCCGGGCGAAGAAAAACATCCTAAATTATCAGTCGGCTGATGATATCGCCGTACTAAACCGTGATGATGAAAACTCTTGGCACCTCCGAAATGATCTGAAAGGAAAAATCATCAGCTTCGGATTTGATAAACCGGCAGAAAACAACGGCGATCCGGTTATCTATTGCGAAAATATGGCGATCAAACGAGAGATGAACGGTGAAATTGAAAATCTGATCCGCTTGGATCAAATTCGATTGCGGGGAAGGCACAATATTGCCAATACAATGGCGGCTTTTGCCGTATCTACCGCAGCCGGATTCGGTATCGAAGCGATGCGTTCCGCCGTCGTAAACTTTACCGGCGTGGAACATCGTTTGCAATACGTACGGAATTTTCACGGAGCCGATTGGTATAACGATTCCATCGCTACCGCACCGGAACGGACTTTGGCTGCAGTGAGAAGTTTTGATGAACCATTGGTGATGCTATTGGGGGGACGAGATAAAAAATTACCATGGGACGAATTGGCAACCGAAATTCATCATCATGCACATGCGGCGATATTGTTCGGAGAAGCGGCACCTTTAATTAAAAAGGCGTTGGAACGGAACAAGACTTCCGAGTCGGAATTGGAGATTATTCAGGTCGATTCGCTCGAAGAAGCGGTAGATGCTGCCGCATCTGTTTGTCGGGAAGGGGATGTTGTCCTTCTGTCTCCCGGAGGGACCAGTTATGACACTTTCCGTGATTTTGAAGAAAGAGGAAAGGCTTTTACCGAATGGGTAATGCGGCTGACGTAGAATTTCTAAAAACCAAGCAAGCTCGTGTCTCAACCAAGCTGCTGATCGACGTTCCGATTTTGGTAACGGTTATTATTTTATTGATTCTGGGCTTGTTATTTCTGTATTCGGCGAGTTGGAACTTTGCATTGCAGGAATATGATAATGCCGGTTATATCGTCATTCGACAGGCAATTTGGGTGGTATTGGGATTGGTTCTGGCCACCATTCTGACCTTCATGGATTACCATTTTATTAGAAATATTGCCCAGCTGATTATTCTGGGGACAATATTTCTGCTGACGTTGGTTCTTTTTATCCCGTCCAGTATTCAGGGTGCTACCCGCACCGTGTTAAACGGCTCTGTTCAACCTTCCGAACTGGCAAAAATCGCTCTGATTATTTATCTTGCATACTGGTTAAGCAATAAGCAGGATAAACTGAGCACGCTTGTTTGGGGATTTCTTCCGGTTATCTCCATCATTGGGATTATTTCGGTACTCGTTCTCTTACAACCGGATGTCAGCGCAACAATCACGATTATTTTCCTCGGTGCGGTTATGTTTTATGTCGCGGGAGGGAACCCCAAACATTTGGGAGTGATTCTGCTGCTTGCCCTTTTTATATTCTTATGCGGTTACTTCCTTTTTGATAAAGTCAGTACGCGCATCAATGATTATGTGAACGG
>JALHEL010000034.1 GCA_022837205.1 Leptolinea sp. | reverse complement strand
CCGGTGATGGAATTGACAATCGCTCGAATCCCGACCTCTTTGGCGGCAAGAGATCCGTATATAACGCATTTAATCGTAAAATGATGAACCAGATCCGGCTTTTCTTCCGCATAAATTTTCTTTATTCGCTGAATGGTTCGCTGTTCGATAAATGGATTCATCCCTTTTCGTGAGAATTCAAAAGGAATAAATCGAAAACCGGCTGCTGTCAGTTTTTCGGTATGCTCCCCCGCCGGTGCCATTAATACGACTTCCCACCCTTTTTCACGGAGATATTTCGCAAAATCCAGTCGAAAATTATAGAGGTACCAGTCTGTATTGGCGAAAAAAATAACTTTCAAGGGTTTGATCCTTTTATTTAATCTGAACTAATTATAAAGCAGAGGGATTGATCTTTACGAGCCGGCTAAAAGAGCGAAAGCTGAACGCCGTCTGTCGCTTCTTTTTTCTCGGCTGCTTCAGAGGCCGGATTGGCATTTTCAACCGGTTCCGCTGTAATTTTCTCTTCCACTTCATGAATATAGGTCGGTAAAAGGGCAAAATCATGCATAATACTGTCCCGTAAATTCGGTTGATGCAATGCAGCCGCCGGATGAAACATCGGAACGATCATCCGCCCGTCCACCCAATGGCCCTTCCCATGGATCGAACTGATTCTCGCAAGCGGAAAATAGCGCCCCATCGAAAACCTCCCTAAAGTAACGATGACCAACGGGTCAATCAGCCGAATTTGTTCATCCAAAAAGGAAGAGCAGGCGGTCAATTCTTCGGGCAGCGGATCACGATTAGCCGGGGGTCTGCATTTAACAACGTTTGTGATAAAAACATCCTGTCGTTTCAGTTTGGCCGTCGAAAGCAGTTCGTTGAGAAAATTACCGGCTTGGCCGACAAAAGGTCTGCCGGTTTCATTTTCATTCAAACCGGGGCCCTCCCCGATGAAAAGGATTTTGGAATGAATATTCCCTTCTCCGGGGACGGATTTTTTTCTGGATAAATGAAGTTGACACTTTTCGCAAACGGCGATTTGTTGTGCAAGTTGAGTCATTTTTTCGTAGGAATCATCCATAACTTCTCCAATGTCAGGATATAAGTTTGATAATCTTGTTTTTCCAAATTCATCATCAGAGCATCTTCTTGATTGTCCTGATAGTAATGTCTTCGAATATTGACGACCCGATAACCGATCTTTTCATATAAGGATATTGCGGCTGAATTACCGGCTCGGACTTCAAGGTAAGAGATCCTTGCCCCTTCTTTCCAACCTTCATACAATCCGTTTTGCATTAATGCATCGCCGATCCCCCGGCGGCGGTAATCGGGATGAACGGCAAAATTCGCGACATGAAGCTCGTCCATTATAAGCCAAAGGACAAGAAATCCGCAGACACGTTGCTGAGAGTCGACCGCTACCCAGGGGCGTGATGCCTCGTTCCTTTCGACTTCAAAATAATAAGAACTTTGCGGCCAATACAGAGCAGCCGAAGCTTGGTCGATTGTGAATACTGCCGGGATATCCGTTAAAACCATTCTGCGAATGGAAATGTCAGTGCGCCCGATCATATTTATTGCGAAATCGGCTCTTTCGTATGAAGATAGATCGGAGACAGGGTGTTTGGAGGAGGATAATCTCCTTTTTCAAGACGAGCCCAAGCAATTTCGGCTAAAAAACCCGCCCTTCGTAAACACATTGCCGGTGATGCCATTCGAATATTCTTATTGTTTCTGCGAAAATAGGTACGCATATCTGCGGTCAATTCTCCGCAGACCGTTGTCGGTTCCGTAATCGCTTCACACAGACTTTCTGTCGTATAGACGGAAACCGGTAAACTTTCCGCCCATTTATCTTTCGAAGGATTGTAAAAAGCTGCAGCAAGCTTTGTTCTGCCTGCCTGTAAGACAGCACAGAGCGGCAATCCGTTTATCGGCTGAGCGGCTGCGAGAATATCCAAAGTCGGGACACCGATGACCGGAATATCCAACCCCAGCGCCATTCCTTTTGCAAATGAAAGGCCGACACGCAGGCTGGTGAACGATCCGGGACCCATTGCAACCGCTATGCCGCGGAGTTTTGAGATATCCGTATCAACCGTATCGAAAAGATTTTTGACGGAAGCGGCAAGAATGACGGTATGCCGATTCAGACTCAGCCAATTTGCCTCTCCGATGATACTGTTTCCGTCATAAACGGCGATTCCGATATTACTGGTAGAAGTGTCAATTGCTAATAACATATTTATTTAAACTCCGAAAGACCGGTGGCGAAATGAATGCAATAAGGTTTGATAACGTTCCCCGTATGGAACCATGACCAGGCTGCGTTGTTCATCGGCCACCCAAGCCATTTTGATTGTCAATCTTTCTTTCGGAAGAACGGAATCAATTCTTTCCGCCCATTCGACGACTAACACGCCTTGATGCAGCATGCGGTCGATATCGAGCTCTTCCGCTTCAAGGGTGCTGTCGATACGATATGCGTCCATATGAAAAAGTGTGCTTCCGTCCATTCGGTAATACTCATTTACCAGGACAAAAGTCGGGCTTGTTACCTGATCGACACTGCCCCATCCCTGTGCGATTCCTTGGATAAAAGTGGTTTTCCCCGATCCCAAATCTCCGCTGAAGCACAAAACGTCACCGTTTTGTAACATTCTTCCCAGACGCATCCCAAACCGCCGGGTTTGGTCGGCGCTTCTGCTGAAAATTTCCAATGTTTCCGAATCAAGAATAGGCACAAACGGATCCTTTAAGATATCAGGTTGGGAAGAAAAGTATCAGATTTGCTCGAATTTGTTTTATGTTGAAGGTTCCGAAGACTCAGATGGACGTTCGGGATTCTTTTGCGGTTTCCCCTTCATTTTATGCGATAATTCTCTTCTGGTCAGCAAGACGCGATGATGACAATTTAAACATTCCAGCCCAATCTCGGCGCCAAGCCGAACCACTACCCACTGATTGGAACCGCATGGATGCATTTTTTTTAATGTGATCAAATCGCCAAGCTCGTACTCCTCATCCATCCTGCAATTATAAAGGAATTGAAAGGGGCTGAACAGAGTCACAATAACGGTTCGGGATGCAAATGTTATAATAGCTGCATGGCCGTGCCCGCAGTTTTTGTATGTCGCATCCTGACCTTAATCATCGCATTCACAATCCATGAATTTGCGCATGGGTTTTTGGCTGATCGGTTCGGAGACCCGACTCCGCGGCTGCAGGGTCGGTTAACTTTGAATCCTTTGAAGCATTTGGATATTTTCGGCTCTTTGATGTTGTTATTAACCGGTTTCGGGTGGGCAAAACCGGTTCAAATCGATACGGAAGCCATTCGCAGAAACAATAAAGCCGGTGTGATGTTGGTCTCTTTTATCGGTCCTTTTTCCAATTTTCTGTTGGCTTTAATCGGTGCGTTGCTGTTGAAAATTCCCGGTATTACAACCATCCGGTGGTGGGGAATTCCTTTCTTTCTTTCACAATTCGTCTGGATTAATCTCAGCCTGCTGATTTTCAATCTGGTGCCTCTCGCTCCTTTGGACGGGGAAAAAGTGGTCGAATATTTCATACCGGACAGTATGCTTCCTGCCTGGAAGAATGTACAGCAATACGGAATGCAAATTTTATTGATCTGTTTTTTGATATTGCCGTACCTGAATATCGATGTTTTCGGAAAAATCTTAAGTCCGTTGATCAGCGGACTGTATTACTGGTTGGTCGGAGGATAAAACTATGATTCAAATCGCCATCATCGGGCTGGGAGAAATCGGTACGTCGTTGGGGCTCGCTTTAAAGTATCAGAAGGATGAAATATATCGGGTCGGGATGGATGTTCATAAATATGCGACGGATAATGCATCGGAGAAGGGAGCGGTCGACCGAGTTTCCCGAAACTTATTGGACGCGGTAAAAGAAGCGGATATCGTTTTTTTGGCAATTCCCGCCCATGAAGTGGAAGACACACTCGAATTAATCGGTCATGAGCTTAAGAAAGATGCCGCGGTTTTGGATACCTGCCCGACAAAATCGGCTGCGATCAATTGGGCGAAAAAATCGATGACTCAACCGGACCATTTTTTGGCAATTTATCCGTCGATCAATCCGGCTTATCTCTCCGAACCGTCGAATGAATTTCATTCCGCGCATGAAGATCTGTTTCAATCCGGCACATTGTATTTGGCTCCGTCTGCCGATACCGAACCCGCCGTAGTCAAACTGGCGTCGGATTTGGGAACGTTGATCGGTGCCCACAGCGCATTTATAGATCCGGCTGAATTGGATGGATTATTGGCTGCTGCTTATGATCTTCCGCTGTTATTATCGAACGCTTTAATGAGCACGTTGCTCAATCAAAACAGTTGGGAAGATTGCCGCAAATTAGCCGTGAAAGAATTTGTACAAGAGACCGATTTTTGTGCTTTCCCTTATACGGGGAAGGAATTCACCGAAATTCTGTCGGAAAATCGAGAAAATACGCTGCGAATCCTGAATGATTTTATCGTAAATTTGAAAACCTATCGGGATGCCATTCAAAACCGCGACCGTGCGGCTTTGAGCTCTCTTTATGAAAAAGCGGAAAAAGGAAGGGAAAAATGGCTCAAAGATTACGAGGAAGGCGCTTGGCGGAAAGAAAAAGATCAGAAGCTGAATGTACCGACCGCGGGGGAAATGATGGGACAGATGTTTCTGGGCGGATTGGGGCGGAAAAAGAAAGAATAACCGCTGATACGGGTAACGGGCAAACAACATTGTCGGCGTCCGGGACCGGTCTGTTTTATTGTTATATGGTGGAATGTTCCAACGGATCTTTTTATACCGGTTGGACGACGAATCCCGAAAGACGGCTTAAAGCTCATAATTCCGGGCACGGTGCGTCTTATACCAAAATGCATTCCCCCGTATCCCTCGTTTATGTCGAAAAAATGGAAAGCAGGCACGAAGCAATGATTCGCGAGACGGAAATCAAAAAGTACTCTCATGCCGAAAAAGCGGCGATGAGCGAATCTTGGAAAAAATCAACTGTTTCCGAAGAACGGGACCGGAAAGATCAGCAGGGTAAATAATTGGAAAATATTCAGACTTTTCGTTCCGGTTTCGTCAGTGTCATCGGTAAGCCCAATGTGGGAAAATCAACTCTGATTAATTATCTTTTGGGACAAAAAATTGCTGCGGTATCTCCGCGACCGCAAACGACTCAGCGCAATCAGTTGGGAATTATCACCGAAAAAGATTATCAGATTATTTTTATCGATACTCCCGGCATTCATCAGCCGAAATCAAAACTCGGTGATTTTATGAACGAAGCGGCCGTGGGGACATTTACCGAAGTGGATATTATTCTCTGGATTGTCAACCTGAATGAACCGCCTGCTGCGGAAGATCAAATCGTAGCGGAAAAAATAAAGAATGCCGGAATCCTTTCCAATACCGTATTGGCGTTGAATAAAGCGGATCTGGTCAGTCCGGCGAATTCGGAAAGATATGCCGATCGTTACCGCGCGTTGGTACCGGGGGCCGAATCCTTTTTGATTTCCGCCAAGACAGGTGCGGGATGTGATGATTTGTTGGCTGCGTTGGTTCGCAGACTTCCGTCCGGCCCGGCTTTTTATGACGAAGAACAGATTACGGACTTATACGAACGGGAAATTGCAAGAGATTTAATTCGGGAATCTCTGCTGAAGAATCTTGAAGATGAGATCCCTCATTCGATTGCGGTTCGGATTGATGAGTATGCGGATCGTACCGAGACCAAGTCTTACATCCAAGCGACATTAATATTGGACCGAGAAAATCATAAAAGTATCGTCATCGGAAAGAACGGGGAAATGATCAAAAAAATCGGGCAAGATGCTCGCTCGGAAATCGAAAAACTGACCGGACGCAGTATTTATCTTGAATTAAAAGCAAAAGTGGTGAAGAACTGGAGGAATAATCCTTCGATATTAAAGTCATTGGGCTATTTTTTACCGAAAGAATGAAACGGCCGGTTCAATCCTCTAAATATTTATACTTTTGAAATCCCTCACCCATCACTTCGTTTGCTTGACCGACAACCATGAAAGCTTTCGGATCCACTTCAACCACCAGCCGCTTCAGCTGATTGATCTCTCCCCGATTGATAACGCAATAGATAACACCCTTTTTCTCTTTCGAATAACCCCCGATTCCCGTAATCAGGGTAACACTATGTTCCAGTACATTGATTACACCTTCCGCAATCGCATCCGGCTTGTCTGTGATAATAACCACGTCCCGAAAAAAATTGGCACCTTCGGAAATGGTCTCCGCAGCCACCCCGCTGACATAGATTGCAATCAGCCCGTACAGTGCCAGATCCCAGCCGAAAGTGAGCCCGCCCAGAATGACGGATACGGAATCGGTCAATAAATAAGATTGTGTGATCGGCAATCCCGCTCTTTGGTTCAAAATTCGACCGATGATATCGGTTCCTCCGCTGGTGCCGCTGCCGCGATAGACCAGCCCGAATCCGATTCCCAAGATGACGGCACCGAACAGGGTGTTCAGAAAAATGTCATGGGTTAAATAAGCATTTTTCTGATATCGGGTCAGCAAATCGGTAAAAAATGAGAAAAGTACAACCGAAAAAACCGTACGAATCGCAAATTTCCGCTTCCCCAAATAACGCCACCCAAAGATAAAAAGAGGAATATTTCCGATCAGTGTCATACCACCAATCGGCCAACCGGTGTGAGCGTTGATAACCTGTGCCAATCCGGAGACTCCGCCGCTGATTAATCGTGCCGGAATCAAAAAATACGCCATCCCGATTGATTGGATAACACTCCCGATCAAAATCAGAGAATAATCGGAAAATGTTTCTTTGTTAAAAAAATCTTTCTTGGAGACGGAAAGGTTCTGCTTCATACTTTGATTAAATCATAGAAACCTTAAAAATTGAAGGAAATACGAAGGAATAACAAAAGGAAAAGTCGAAGATCACCTATCAAATATTCTCGGATCCGTCACTTGCGTCATAGTTTTAATAAAGATTTAATTATTCTATTTTTTAATGTGTCATAAAATGAGTGCCTAAGAGAAAAATTGATTGAGAATAATGCGAATTTATTTTCGAAAACCGCAACGTTTCTTTCAATTAACCGTAGATTAATATGTTGCGTATAGATTATGAACAAAAAGCTGTAACTAAGAGAAAAAAATGAATTGTAGTAAAAAAAAGAAATACATTCTTCCCCTATTCATCCTCCTTTTTATTGTAGGTTGCAATCGTTCTCAGCAGGCAGCTCCGACCGCCGAAATTCCAAGCGAAGCGGTCACACGTGGGACCGTACACAATTCCCTGATTTTAGTGGGAAATGTGGAAGCTTCTCAATCTTCTGAATTGAGTTGGAAAACCTCCGGCGTAGTTGATTCGGTATCGGTAAAGGTGGGAGATAAAGTTGAATCCGGACAGGTTCTGGCAACCTTATTGACTGACTCGATGCCGGCTTCCAGTATAGCGGCGGAGGCGGATAAGATCAGCGCTGAGGATAATTTGGAGGAGTTATTAGTATCCGAAACGGCAAAAGCGACGGCTTATAAAAATCTTCGGGATGCCGAAGTAGCTTTACGCGATGCGGAAAAACTGGCCGAAGGGTTAAATTATCCGATTGCAGATCAAAGTGAAATCGATGCCGCCGAAAAAGCCATGATCGCTGCCCGAGATGCCTACCAGAACGCGGTTGCGGATTACGAAGGTGTCAAATTACGGGACTATTATGACGAAGAGCGGATGAAGAAATATGAGACTCTTCAAAACGCTTTGACAGCGTATGCCCAGGCTTATGATTTATGGCTTTATTATGTCAATAATGCGCCGGAAATAACGAAAAAAGTGACTGCAGCATCTGCGAAAGAGGCTCAGGCAAGTTATGAAGCCGCATTAAAGGAATTTAAAACATATCAAGTCTCCTTTGTCCGGAAGCAGGATCAGGCTGATGCGGAAGCGACCCTGGAAGATGCGGTCACGGCGTATAACGCGCGATCTTTAATCGCCGATTTGACGGGAACAGTGACCGTAGTGAATACGGCTGCGGGAGATTATGTCAAAAAGGGACAAAGCGGCTTGCGAATCGACGATCTGAGTACCTTATATATCTCTTTGGATATTTCGGAAGTGGATGTAAATGACCTGAAAGACGGTATGAAAGCGGAAATTACGCTGGATGCTCAACCGACGAAAGTCTATCAAGGAACGGTCAGATATATTTCCGCTTTTGCTTCCGAGAACGATTACAACGTCACCTACCGTGCGGTGGTAGCTTTTGAGCAACCGGATGAATTGGTGAAAGTGGGCATGACGGGAGAAATCAAGATCATCCTTTCAGAGAAACCGGATTGTTTGCTTGTCCCGAGCTCTGCGATTCGGGAAGGGGATAACGGTTCCTATGTTGATGTTGTGGTGAACGGGACACTGACGCCTGTTTCCGTTGTTACGGGTGTGGAAGAAAACGGGATGGTTGAAATTGTCTCCGGAAATCTCAACGAAGGAGATTTGGTAAAAGTTCCTTCAGCGTAATTGGGGATTCGAACAGAAATTTTAAATGAATGAAGAAGTGAAAGATTATTCTAAACAAACAGTGAAGAACAGGAATGAATTATGAGTTCAACGGGTAATCAACCGGTCAAAGGGAAAAAGAAAAGAAGAAAATCAACAATTGTGATTTGGGTATTAATCGGAATCATCGTTCTGATGCTGGCTGCCGGCGGTTATTTATATCAGCAACAAAAACAGGTCGCCGCGGAAAATGCATCCAAACTTGCGAGTCAAATGACTCGGAATGTCAAAGTGGAACAAGGGTTGATTTCAGAGAATCTGGAAGAAATGTCGGGTACGGTTCGATCGAACCAATCGATCAGTCTGAATTGGAAAATCAGCGGGACGGTATCGGATGTTTATGTTCAACCCGGTGATCAGGTGAAAAAGGGCGACATTCTGGCGGCTTTAGATCCGGCCACAATCGATACTTCCATACTGGATGCCGCTGTCACAAAAGAAGATGCGCAAGAACAGTTGGAACGCCTCTATACCTCTTCACTGGATCTCGCTACAGCCTATAATACAATGATTACCGCTCAAGATGCTGTGAAAACGGCTGAAGATGCTCTTTCGGCATTGGGTGTCGTTCGTGAAGATGAAATAGAAATCGGCGTTTACTACCAGGATTATCTGAACGCAAAATCCGCTTATGAAAGCGCGTTGGATAACTATAATACGCTGAAAGTTCGACCCTTAGATGATGTCGACCGGCAACGGGCTTCCCAAAGATTGGAAAGTGCCCGTTCGGCGATGGAGAGTGCACTTTCCATGTATAACTGGTACAACGGTGAGGTCGACAGCCTGGAAAAACAACAGGCGGAAGCGGATGTGATCTTGAAAAAAGCGCAATATGATGACGCGGTCCGCGCTTACAACAAGATCAAGGACGGTCCGACGGAATCCCAGGTCAAATCTCTGGAAGCACAAGTAAAATCCGCGGAAGCGACGGTTAACACAGCTTATATTATTGCCCCGATCGATGGGACGGTGGCTGAAGTGGCTTCCAAGCAATTTGACGTAATTACATTGGACAATACAACGGATGAAGTTTTAGCCATCCGCCTGGAAGATTTATCCTCCTATTCTATTGATGTGTCTGTTTCGGAAATGGATGTGAACTCGGTTGAAGTAGGGCAGACCGCCGAGATCACCTTTGATGCCGTTCCTTTGAAAATGTTTACCGGAAAGATCGTCAGCATTTCCAATGTCGGGGATACGAGCGGAGAAGAAGTAACTTATGCTCTTACGATTCGAATGGACGATACCGACCCTTCGGTTCGTCCGGGGATGATGGCGGATATTCAAATTCGCACGAAAGAAGCTGCCGATGCTTTGATTGTTCCGAAGACAGCTGTCGGAACGGCGCAGGACGGCAGTCAATATGTGGAAAAAGTCAATCAGGACGGCACGACAACCCGTATTTCGGTTACAACCGGAATTTCTTCGGACGAGAACATTCAGATTCTTTCCGATCAAATCCAAGCAGGTGATGAGGTAAGGGAAACCGTTTTACCGGATATGTCGCAAAATGCCGGAGCAACCGGTGCCGGCGGACTTTTTAATGGGCTACCGATCCGGATTGACGGCGGCGCTGCCGGAGGCGGTGCGCCTCGCGGAGGGGGTCAAAGCGGACCGCCCCCCGACGGTGGCGGCGGACAGAGGCCATGAAATTGCTGAGGGGAAAATGACAGAAAAAAACGGAAAAAATGTAATTCATACGGAACATTTA
>JALHEL010000391.1 GCA_022837205.1 Leptolinea sp. | reverse complement strand
CAGTTGGATTTTGATAGGTATTCTATTTTCGAAAGCGTTTAATACACCAATGAAACAATACCGGCGAATTTTGCTCGGAATGATCCTTTCCTTTCCGGTTACGACCATTGCCGGAAATTTTATTTATCAACTTATTTTATGATAAGGAGCGGGATGATTTTTATCAGCCTGTAAAAAAGATAACGAAATGGCTCAAGATCCTTGGCTGACCGTTGATTTTATTTGGAAGATTTCAGGATTTACCGTTATATTATTGATCATCAGTTGGATTTTCGATCATTTTAAAACCGATTCCCGTCTCACTCGAAGAACCGTTCTGAGTACAGGAGTTGTGGTTTTAGGTTATTTATTCTTCCGTTTTCTCACCGTTCCGAATATCGAGTTTAATGAGACCGCGATTTCCGTATTATTCTTAATCAGTTGGATACTGATTTCATTTTTAATTTATAAAGCGGTAAAGCCGGATATGCAAAAAATATTGAAAGGAATCTTCTCCGCATTGATTTCCTTCGGAATAAGTATTTCTTTCTTTAACCTGTTGATTCCCTTTAAGAACCTGTCTGCGGATCGGCAGATTGTTAACTCGGAATATGCATTATGGGTTCCGGTCATAATTTGGATCATTCTCAGCGGACTTTTTTATGCCGCGTTTAATTCCGGCATGAATCGTTTTCTCCGACTCATTTTGGGGATGGTATGTGGATTGGCATTTACCGCCATTTTGCAACCTCCGCTTTTACAATTCCTAAACGGTTAAATGATTATGCCCATCGAAAACCTGATCTTATTGGAAATGATAGCCGGCTGGTCAATTGTGACTTGCCTGGTATATGAACTTTCTCTTTCCATCAGCAAACATCAAATTATTCGAGTCCTGTTTTCCCTGATTATCAGTCTGGGAATTACTTTTTTGGTGTGGGCAGTATTTTTCTCCGGTAAAGTAAATTGGAATGTCGAAGAAGGATTCATCGGAAAATCCGATGAAAATATTTTCCGCTTCGTATTTATCCTTTTATGGATATGCGTCGGATTCTTATTTTCAAAAGCTTTCAATCCTTCCATGCATCCGACTCTGAGACTCCTGCTCGGCCTCATTTGTTCTTTCCTTGTGACCAACTATTTTATGGAAACATTGTATTTGGTATACTTTTCTTAGATACATGTAGAAAATTCCCTAAAGGAGTGAGAAATGGATGAAAATATACTGGCAATTATCATATTGGCAGTGTTAATTTTTGCCGTTTTTCATCTCTTGGCAAAATCGGTCTATGCAATCTTGAGGATTGCTTTAGCAGTTCTTTTAACAATAGAAATCCTTTATTATTTAAGGTTGTTGATCAACATCCCTTTTCTAAATCAAATCAATTGGAGTTTTATCGATCAATTAAATTTAAGAATTATCCAATTCTTTAAAACGATCTTTACTTTCGGATCCGATGCGGTTTTTCGAATAAATACGATGAATTAAACACAAAAATTAAATCCTCTTTTTCACCTTGAGAAACAAAATTGGATATTGAAATTCATTAAAAAATTTTGTAATATAAGAGTAGCATTAGGAAACGGGAGAATATAAAGAAAGAAGGTGCTCTTATTTGATTGAGCGGATCAATCCTATGCCTAAATAGCCCGCATCCTGATGAAAATCCATTTTTTGGAAAGAGGTAGTTTGAAGCACAGTTTCATTGTTGTATGAGTTCAGCCTTGAGGGGGCTGAACTCTTTTTTAATTGATTACTCCCAAAATAACAGTCGACAAATGAATATGCTGAAAGAAAGCTTTCCCGCTGAAAAACTCTTTGCTTTTATCAATAAACCGGAAGCAAAAACAACTTGAAATATGTTCAGTGCCCCGGGAGGGACTCGAACTCTCAACCTAAGCGTTAGGAGTGCTTTGCTCTATCCTATTGAGCTACCGGGGCATCTTACGTTGCGATTATATCACGAAGG
>JALHEL010000033.1 GCA_022837205.1 Leptolinea sp. | reverse complement strand
AGGAAAAGTTTGAATAAATAAGTAATCAAAATCGGATGATAATTTGTCAATTCGATAATGCCGGCAGATTGATATATCTGATTCATCGTATCCCAAGGGAGAATTGCGGGATAGGAAATAATCAGCCAAGGAATCCAGCAAATAAGGATCACTAACCAGGGAAAAATAACAGAACCCTCACCCGAAATTCTTTTTACTAATATATTTGAAAGCGGATATAAATTCTCGATCCGCCCTGAATGGAAAAAGTCAAATATTAGATCAACGGCAATATAAAATATGGATAAATATCCGGTAAATAAAATAACAGATTTAAAAATTTGGAACCAATCTGCAAAAATAAGATCCCAACTGGCGACTGCACTATAACTTTTACCTAATAACATCCATGAAGTAAAAAACAACGCGATGATAAAGATCCCTTTTTTCCAAACAAAATTCTTTTTTTCGAAAAAAGATCTGTAAATATTAAAAAAAACCAGAACCAATATCAGCCAAATAATGCTAAATCCATGAATACTTTCTCTGAATTCAGCTAAAAATTTGACAAACCTGTTGGATGAACTCACACTGACAGTATGAAGATCCATGGTCATTGTTAAAGTAGTACTTATTGACATAATACTATATATAATATATTTTATTAATCTCAATTTATTGGATTTCTTCACATAAGGATAAGCGGTTCTGTTCATATTTGAAAGTCGTAACATAAATTTTTATAATAAAGGATCAAAAAAACAATCGTAAGCATAAATATTTCAAAAGTTGTTATGGCCCGAAAAATAAAAAAAGTCGTACCAAATTGATTATACCTTTATCAACGAAACAGAAAGAATGGCTTGGAATCACATTCCACCGGGAATAAAAGCTTACGATTTAATGACCCGAGGGATCGTTAGAAATTTTTACGAAAGTTCTGTTATTGCTGATTATTAATCTCAGGAATGGGGCAAAAACGAGAAAAAAAGATAGGGAATAAGCTAAACCTTAATTTGACATAAAAGCAATCAACAGATAAAAAACACAAATCTATAGAATCTTCTTTATTGCAGCAAAAATAATCGTTTAATAAAAATTTGAGGGAATCGCAATTGCCGATAGATCTGTAAAAAAACAGGCTAAGCACTTTAGCCTGTTTTTATATTTTCGGTTCATTTTTATTAATATTGATTAACATCCATATTTAATACCAGATAACGTTCGCCGCAAAAAGGTTTATCACCACTTTGGCCGAAATAATCATTTCCGAATAAATCATAGATATTCCCGGAAATTGTTAATTCAGGTAATTTCCCGACTAATTTACCGTCCCGAATGGAATATGCCATTTGGACAGGTGAAGCAAATTGTCCTTCGTTGGTAAAGTCTCCTCCGCTTAAAACCGCTGCAAAGACGGCGTCTCGACCATTCAATATCTCAGCCAAAGTTTTCTGTGACGGTAAAACCGACAGAGGGGGTACACTCAATGCCGGGACACTGTTATATTCGCCCCCCGCCGCAGCTGTATTCCGCATTCCGTATTTATCGGCGGTCTTTTTATCGGCATATCCACATCGTATTTGTCCCTTCTCAATCAGAGCCGTTTGGTCCGATTCAAGGACGCTAGCTTCAACATCAAAAAACGAAGCATGGATCGGTTCAATTCCCCGGTCAACCATTAATGAGAAATCATCGTTAAAAACCTTTTTCCCGATTTTATCGCCAAATATGGATACTCCTCTTCCGAGTGCCTCACCGTTGAGTGATTCGATAAATTTACCGCTGATGTCTTGAAAACCGATTACAACCGGAATTTTTCCGCTGATTTTTTGCTCCATCGGATTCCTAAAAGCGGTCAATTGAGAAGATAGATCTTCATAGACGGATTCAAAATCGGGGTCGCGATCTTCAAACGAATAAATCGTATCAAATACATTAATCGATTTTATATGTTTTACCACCAAGCCGAAAACAATCGATTGATCCGAATTGCAATAATCCAATCCGAGATCATTATGAATTGAGACTTCGGATTCAACCGACATTAACTTATTACTGCAGATAAAATCCGGAAAATCCTTTCGTATTCGCGCTAAAAATTCTTCACTCTGTTTGAGAAAATCCGTCTGAGAACCGCAAGCTTTTTTGGTATTTCGAATTCGTGTCTTTCCGGCTGAGGGAGGATATGGATAAGGGATTTTCTTCATCAAGTTTTTCTCGGCATCAAGCCAAGTTTGCTCATCGGCTTCCCCGAAAGTACCCGAGATACCAATGTAACCGTCCGAATAGACTCTGCAACCGGTTTTTGTAATTTGTTTCTTTCGCACCGCATCCACAGCGGTTTGAGTGACATTTAAGGTAAAACTGTTGATTTTCACCTGAAATTGTTCGCGTACCATATCTTTTCCTTTTTACTGAACATTAATTCCGTTGACCCGGACATATGGACCGCCAAAACCGACCCGTAAGGGATATTGTTCCATCTTGCCGCATCCGCCGGTTCCGAATGATTTTATTTCCACGGCATCGGAAACCCCGTCAATTTCATGAAGTGTTTTCATTACATTCCCGGTAATTACCGCAATTTTAAGTGGTTCGGCAATTTTTCCATGGCAAATTCGATAAGCACGGGAAGGCGCTATCGTAAAAGTAGACATTCCGGATCCGTGCTTAAAGTCATCGATAAAAATCCCGTCTTCCACTTCACCGAATAATTCTTCTTTGGTTTGTTTCCCGGAATCGATATAGGTGGTTGTCATACGGACAATCGGTTCATATTCAAAACTGATTGCCCGAGCATTGGCGGTCGGATTTTCATTCAATAACGCAGCGGTATATGCGCTGTGTAATCGACCGCTCAACACCCCGTCCTTAATTAGGTAAGTTTTCTTCGCCCGACATCCTTCATCGTCATAAGGAACATATCCGGACCCTTCGATTTGTCCGGAATCGATAATATTTAATAACGAAGCCCCGACTTTTTTACCGATAACCCATTCTTTCCGCATTTCTTCATCACCGATCATAAAATCCGCTTCGCTTTTATGTCCGAAACTCTCATGTGCAAAAACGCCGGCAACCAAAGGGGAAAGAATGCAAGTATACACACCCGGTTTAACCGGAACAGCCCTTTTGGCATAATCAAGATCCTTTTCAATCTCATCTCGGACCTCACGCTGATGCCCGGCCAATTCATGAAAACGGATCTTATAGATATTCGCCTGCCCATCTTGCGGAAAGTCGTTCGCCATGATTGTGTATCGGACGACAATCGTGCAATTTTGAGTATCAAATGTGATATCGGCGCCCTTACCGGAAACAAAATGTTTCACGGTATGGTTATCCAGATAAAAGATTTTTGAATTTCGAATTTCGGGATAATCCGAGATCAATTCAAGATAACTTTTTACCAATGCCATTTTTTGGTCGTTGGAAATCAAGGAAACGTCATCCTGCTGATAGCGCAAATCCATCCCCCGATTTATTTCAAGCTTATCAACCACCGAATCTTGAAGGATCGCCAAATTCGGGACAGCCATTTCCGCCAGATCATCTATTTCATTTTGAATCGAATTCAAGTCGGTTGTTGCGCTGTAATACCAGCGTTTCCCATCATAAATCCGGACCATTGCCCCTTTTTCGGATACGGTTTTATTCTCTTTCAGCTCTCCGTTTTCAAATTGAATATTGGTTTTTGAAACTGTTTCGATTCGAACATCGGTATATAAATTTTTTGGATATTGATACATAGAGCATTCTCCTTTCGTCAATTATAGCGAGTTTGAATACAAACTGTTATCGAGAAATCAGCCGGACGCGGTTACCAAGTGAAATTATTAAAATGATTTTTTTGCGTCACAAAATACGAATTTGCATGCTCGTTATATACTTTGATCGGTCCTTTTCGACGAACTGATCGATAATATTGAAATTAACCATCAGATCCGAAAGTTTTAAATTCGAGTAAGCGTTGCGCAATTTTTTTTGAGTCTTGTAAATCTCTTCATACGGTCCCAAATGATAAGCGCATAAATATTTGCCCGCTTCGATGTATTCAACTTTTTCTTTATTGACTTTAAATTCTTCGGGGAATTGACTGTTGTCTTGATATAAATAAGCGCCAAAATATTTCAGATCTTCTTTATAAAATGCGATGGTCGGATAAAAATAAAAAGAATCGTGGTGATACAATACTTCTTCCTGCCCTAAAGGAATATAAGGTCGGGGTCCATATTCACATATCTTTATTTCAGAAATTTCTCGAATTTCGCTGAGTTCATGTTCAATAAAACGAATCTTTCGCTGAATCGCATGGTCAATGTCAAGTAATTCATCCAGTTCGCGATGGATCTCATCCGATCTTTTTTTCAAAACATCTAATGAAGTGTCCGATTGCAGATTATCCAAATATTCGGCAATATCCTCTAAAGAATAGCCGATCCGGCGCAAGTAGCGAATCGAAGCCAATTGATAGACTTGATCAAACGCATATTTTCGCCGACCCGACCATTTATCCCTATATGCCGGTCTGAAAATTCCTATCGAATCGTAATAACGAAGTGTTTGGACATTCAATCCAAACATCTTACTGAACTCTCCGATCGTGTAGCTGTCTTTCAACCGGACACTCCTCCTTGAAAATCAATTTCTTCTCTCTTTTTATCAGCGGTTATCGCGTTCATAAGGGATCCCTAAAGCGGAAGGATCGGAACTTTTCCCTGCCGAAAAGAGAAGAACAAAAACAGCTGCAATATAAGGCAAAATGGAAAAAGCTTGAGAAGGAATCGGAATATTCATCGTTTGGAGTTGGAATTGAACGGCGTCCGCGAGCCCGATCAATAAAGCCGAACAAAGTATTCCCAACGGGTTTCTTCTGCCTAATATAACCGTAACCAAAGCAATATAGCCCTTTCCTGCGGTAATGTCCTCCATAAAAAATCCGAGCTGAGCCAACGTAAAATAGGAGCCTGCCAGCCCTCCTAATAATCCATTCACCATACAAGCCAAATACCGAATTCGAAACACATTGATTCCCGCCGTATCGGCGGCACTCGGATGTTCACCGACCGCTGTAAATATAACTCCCCATTCCGTCTTTTTATAAATAAAAAGGAAAATGAAAACCAACAAATACATCAGGTAAACGAAAATATTATGTGTAAAGAAAGCTTTCCCGAGTAACGGTATTTTGCCGAGCACCGGAAATCCAAAATTGGGAACCGTTTTACATTGAGGAAGAATCGTGCTTTGACCGAAAACGATTAAAAACAGAAAGCTGGTCAGCCCCAGTGCAAAAAAATTCAAAGCAAGACCCACAATTGTCTGGTTTGCTTTGCATTTAATACACAGAATCGCATGGATACCGGAAATAATCATACCGGCAAGCATTCCGCACAACATACCCCAATAAACATTTCCGGTCCAAAAAGTCACTATAAAAGAGCTAAAAGCTCCGCACAGCATGATTGCTTCGACTCCCAAATTCATGACGCCGGTACGTTCTGAAAAAGCTTCCCCCAAACCCGCCAAAGTGAGAGGTGTTGCCATACGAATACAAGCGGCAAGAAATGTTGCGATGGTTAATAAAATCTGGCTCATCCTTGCTCCTCTTTTTTGTCTATGAGCTTCTTAAATATCGTTTTTCGCGCCATCAGCATCAGAACAATCGCTCCTAAAATAATTGAGGAAATTGCCGAAGGGACATTTGCCGCACGTTGCATAGAAAGTGATCCGACTTGTAACGTGGCAATTCCTATAGCTGCCAATATTACACCAAACGGATTGTTTCCTCCCAACAATGCCACGATAATCGCTAAATAACCATATCCGGGAGAAATTCCCTCAATCAATTTATGATGAAGACCGGCGATTTCGCATACACCCGCTATCCCGGCTAATCCGCCACTGATCATAGATGAAATAATAATGTGCTTACCCACAGAAATTCCGGAACAAAGACATGCGCGCGGATTCATACCCACCGCTCGCAATCGAAAACCGAGTGATGTCTTGAAAATCAAAATATCGATCAGGATTGCACAGATAACGGCTATTAATATTCCCGAATGCAATCGTGTTCCGGGAATCAAAATGGATAAACCGGCCGAATCGGTCAAGGTCGCCGAGACAGGAAAATAATTATTCGGATCTTTTAGAACCGTTTGCAATAAAATTCCGACAATTCCCAAAGCGATATAGTTAAACATAATTGTATTAATGACTTCGGAAATTCCCATTTTCGCTTTTAAAATACCGGGTATGAATGACCAAACTCCTCCGGCTAAAAATCCACCCAATAAACAGAGCGGCATCAGGATCCCCTTCGGTAAATTGGGAAATGCCAATGCCAGAGCCGTGATCGTTACCGCTCCCATATAAAGTTGACCTTCGGCACCGATATTCACAAAGCCGCTCTTAAACGCAACGGATACTCCCAAGCCGGTTAATATCAACGGAGTTGCTTTCACGAAAACTTCTGCAACGGAATAGGAAGAGCCTGCTATCCCCCGAATAAAACCGGATAACGCATCTGAAATACTATTGCCGGTTATCCCAATTAAGAGGATCATAAGAATGATCCCTGCCAGAACAATCATCAAATAGGATATAAGATCACCGGCTTTATTTTTCATGGATTTCAACCTCATTCAAATTAAAATTCCTGCCTGCCATCATTAATCCGATCCGTGTGATATCAATATTTTTACTATTATTCAGAATACCCATTATTCTGCCTTTATAAAGGACTGCGATTCGATCACTTAACGAAAGAATTTCTTCCAAATCGGCAGAAATGAGTAAAATACAGGCACCTTTGCTACGATGCATTAATAATTGTTCTCTGACAAATTCCGTCGCCCCGATATCGAGACCTCTTGTCGGTTGGCAAGCCACAATTAATTTCGGCTCGTCGCAAAGCTCTCTGGAAAGAATCAACTTTTGTTGGTTTCCGCCTGATAGAAATCGAACGGGCAGGGAAGGAGATGAAACTTTTATTTTATAAGCTTTGATCTGCCGGTTGATGAAGTCGTTTAATTTCTTTTTGTTCAAAATCCCCTTATTCTGATATCTTCGGTCTTTATGGAATTTGAGAAGCATATTATCCATAAACCCTGCATCCAACAATAAACCATCGCGATGTCGATCATCGGAAATATAGGCGATGCCGGCATCTCTGCGGTCGGAAACCGAATGATTCCTTAAATCTTTCCCGAAAAGCTGCATTTCTTCCGCAACATTGTGCCGAATTCCCAATATCGATTCGGCCAACTCTTTCTGTCCATTCCCCTCGACACCGGCAATCCCCAATATCTCGCCCGCTTCTATTTCAAACGAAACAGTCGCTGACTTTGTTTGGCTCTTTTCCTCAAGATTTAAGTTCCGCAGAATAAAGCCTTGATTACGTTTTTCAATTCTCGGAGGTATTTCAACAATATTCAGAGGTCGCCCGATCATATATTCAGCTAAACTTGCTTCGTCGACTTCTGTTATCGGAACGGTAATAATACTTTCAGCATCCCTCATCACCGTAACCATGTCGGCGATTTCCATTACTTCCGGTATTTTATGAGTGATCAGAATGACGGAACGACCGTCTTGAGAGAGCCTCTTTAATACCTCGAACAAACCAATTGTCTCTTGTCGCGTCAAAACCGCGGTCGGCTCATCCAAAATCAGCAACTCGGCATCTCGATAAAGCAACTTCATGATTTCAACACGCTGTTGTTCGCCGACGGATAAATCGCTGACCATCGCCTCCGGATCGACGATTAATCCGTACTGATCCGATAAACTTTTTATCTTCCGATTAACTGCTTTCCGATCGGTTAATGGATAGCCGGTCTCTTTTAATCCGAGAGTTATATTTTGAGATACATTGAGAGTGGGCACCAGCATAAAATGCTGGTGCACCATTCCGATTTTTCTTTCGATCGCATCTTTGGGAGATTCAAACTTTACTTCTTCGCCGTGCCAAAATATTTTACCGCCATCCGGTTGGTAAAGACCGTAGAGAATATTCATCAAGGTTGTCTTTCCGGCGCCATTTTCGCCGAGCAAAGCAAGAATTTTCCCCTTTTCTACCTGAAGATGAACATTTTTGTTGGCATATTTTCCAAAGAATTTTTTTTGGATATTTTCCATAGAAAGCAATATCATTTTTTCCTCGACTTTTACTGTCATCTGTTCACTCAGGCAAGAACAATTTCTTTGAATCTCAACATTTATTTTGTGGGTTTTTCGATAACCGGAACCACAAATTCACCGGTTCGAATAGCTTCTTTTTTCGCGGCGATTTTATCTTTTAAATCCTGGGGAATTTTATCTTCGAATTTACCGTAACCGGTTATATCCACCACATCATCCGCGAAACCCAAATGATATACTCCGCCTTTAAAGGTCCCTGTTTTTACTTGATTCACAGCGGTGGTTATTACTTTCGGCATTCTGTAAACCGTCGATGCCATAACCGTATCCGGAGCAATACTGCTTTGATCATATGAATTACCACAGGCCAGAAGACCGTTTTCTTGTGCAGCCATAATCACACCGGTGCCGGCTTGGTTTGCAACATGATACAAAACATCCGCATTTTGGCGGATCATGCTCATCGCAGCTTCTTTTCCCAGCGAAGCATCGACAAATGAATTGATGTAAACTTCAAGAACTTTGATATCGGGAACGACTTCCTTTGCACCCAATTTAAACGCTTCCAATTCCTTGGTTATGGAGGGTTGCTCGAAACCGCCGACGACCCCGATTACTTTGGTTTTACTCATCCCGGCACAAAGCATGCCCATTAAATATGCCGCTTGTTCACAACTCATCACGTAAGAAGCCATGTTTTCGGATTGTGAATTTGCCTCCGTGGCGACAAAATAGGAATTCGGAAAGTCTGCGGATACTTTTTTGGCCGGTTCACCGAATTGATAGCCGTGACCGATGATCAAATCAAAACCTTGAGCGGCATAATCTCGAAAAGCTGCTTCACTGTCAGCTATGTCGACATTTTCCATCTTTGAGGTTTCAACTCCGAATTCTTTTTCGGCTGCCTGCAAACCTTCCAATGCAGTTGCATTCCAACCTTGGTCATTTGCGGGGCCGGACAGAATTAGTGCAACTTTCAATTTCTTCGCACCGCTTCCCGTTTCGACTGTTTTGCTCTCTGTCGACGGGATAACAGATGACGTCGCTTCTTTTTCGGATTTGACTTCGGTAGTCTCTGTCGAAGTTAGGACTGCGGCTGTTGTCGGTGTACTCTTTGCTCCCGAGGAACAACCTGAAATAAGCATACTGCCAATCAATACGACAAATAACAAAATTGATAAACTTTTCTTCATTTCTCCCTCTCATCTAATAAACAATTACGAAACTATAAAGAATTCTTTAAACGGTTCACGAATTACCCGATCACATACCTCCTCTCCTCTCCGCGCAAGTTTTGATTCATCCACACCCACCAGATGACCTTCTTCAAATACAATCTTTCCGGCTACCATGGTGAGCCATACCGGTCCGGTCAATCCGACCCTCGCCAATATATTTTTATGGTCATGATTTGTCCCGATTAATTCGGGGACATCGGTATCAACCATAAATAAATCAGCGCATTTTCCTTTTTCTAAACTCCCGAGATCGCTTCGTCCGAGCGTTTTAGCCCCTGAAACCGTCGCGATTTTCAGCATGTCATAAGCTGAGATACATCCGTTCCTCTGTTTGCTGTGCCAGGTCTGCATCAAATATCCGATTCGCATGGAATCCAATAAATTGGAGGAATCATTTGTCGCGGATCCGTCACAACCGAGGCTGATTGTTATTCCGGACTGTTGCATTCTTTTTATGTCCAAAATCGGAAAGCCGCCTAAAATCGCCGGCGCCGGACAATGCGAGACACCGCATCCGTATTTTGCGAGAATCGCATCTTCTTCCGGTAACCCTTCCCAAAAGTGAGCATACCAAACATCCGGGCCGACAAATCCGATTTCCTCGCACCACGCCAAAGAACGTTTCCCCCAACGTTGAAGCATGATCTCATTTTCCCCTTCACCCAGATGAGTATGCATCCGAACCCCTTTTTCCCGTGCCAAAGCAATCGTCTCGGTAAAAGTCTCCTTATAAGAATTGATCGGTTGGCATGGAGCTAAGACAATTTGGTGCATCGAACCTGGCTGAGGATCATGATATAAATCGATGATTCGTTCACAATCTTTTAAATATTCATCTGTTGTTTCCAACATATTTTCCGGAATCGTGCTGCCTTCGCTTCTCGGGAGCGTATTTGTCCCTCGTCCGGCATGATAACGGATTCCCAAAAGTTCGGCTGCTTCCATCTGTCTGTCCACGGGTGATTTACC
>JALHEL010000390.1 GCA_022837205.1 Leptolinea sp. | reverse complement strand
ACTTGTTATATATTGGAATGCATTCAATGTCTCGGAATGGCGACCGATCAGATAAGATAAATCATCCCCTTTGATATCGACAAGAATCATTTCCTGATTGCCGGATGTTTCAAGTTTTCCGATCCGTCCGGTCACACTTGCCTTGATATGCATTTTGTCTATTAAGTCTTCGACGACCGTCACAGTGGCTTTCAATGCGGTTTCATCAACCAACCCTTCGCCGGCAGTCTTCTCTTCCTCATTTTCAGATTCCGCTTCGGTTGTATCCGCTTCATTCACATCGCCGGGAAGCTCTTCGCTGATTTCTTTTGCCGATATTTTATCGGATTCCGGTTTGACGGTTCGGCCGGTTTGAGAAGATTCCGATTGCGGAGCTTTGGCTGCCGATTCCTTCACCTTCAAGCTTACGGAAGCCGGCCTTGAGCCAATACCAAAGATCCCTTTTGCTCCCGAATCGATCACAACAATATCGACCTCATCCCGTGTTTTTCCCAGAGCTTTTAGCCCTTTTTCAATTGCTTCATCCACAGTCCCTGCTGAAAATTCCATTTGATTGTCCATAGTCTATATTGCCTTATCTACTCTGTCGTCACTTTTTCTTCGGTTTTTTCTTGTTTTTGAACTCACGATAATCAATCTTCTCTTCCGCGGGTTCTATCCCCGATTCCGCTAAATTGGGCGTCATCGATTTTTTGGGATTGGCACTGGCAACGGGACGGGAAGTTGTTACCGGTTTTTCGGCCGGTGTAGCTAATTTCGGCATTTGCGGTTTACCGAACTTTAAGGCTTTCCAATTTAATTTTCCTTCCACACCATATTGTACGATCGTAAAAATGTTTGAAATCAAGAAATAGAGCGAAAGACCGGAGGCTAATGTGTAAGCCATGAAACCCATCAGAAGCGGCATATAAATATTCATCATACCGGTCATCATGGCTCCGCTGGCTGCGTTCTTGTCGTTCGGATTAGTCGGCGGGACGGTCAGTTTGGTTTGCATAATGGTCGTGATCACAACCAGAATCGCCAAAACCGGTATGCCGAAAGAGATCCCCTGAATGTACAACCTTTCAGGCTGCCCCAAATTCATCCACAAGAAATTCGGATTGATCGGGAATATTTCACCGATTTGTAAAAAGCCGGAAAAAGCGCGTTTTGTCAAATCCAACATTCCCAACGGAGTCGATACGATTGCCGCGACAATGGCTTGATATAATGCGAAAATAATCGGAAGCTGAATCAGTGTCGGCAGGCAGGAAGCGGTAGGATTTACTCCGAACTTTTTATAAAGTTTCATTTGCTCTTCTGCCAGTTTCTCCTGATTTCCTTTGTACTTCTCCATCATTTCGAGGTATTCGGGAGATTTTTGCAGCTCCATCATTTTTGTTGAGCTTTGGATCTGCTTTCGCATCAACGGATAGGTGATCAGTTTAATCAGGACCGTAAATAAGATGATCGCGACCCCAAAATTCCCGACCAGTTTATAGATATAGAGCAAAATATTCAGAAAGATATTTACAAAAGATTGCCACATAGTCATTCCCTCCTATTTTGCCGGTGTTTCTGTGACGGTTTCTTGGCTGACTTCCGCGGTCGGTGTAAGTGCGGTCGATTCGACTGTTTCGATATACCACCAATCTTCTTTCAGATCCGATGTGTAACTTCTCAAGAGTGCATCTCCGGGGATCAAACCGGCAACGAATGATTCACCGATAACAACCGGTGAGCTCATTGTTTTCCCATTAATCAGACGACTGTTTACCGATTTCCCGTCCGTATCATAAACCATCAGGTTGCCGTCTTCCGCGACCGCCAGAAGATTCCCGTTTTGGAGGAGGATCGGATCCGCGATAAATCCCACTTTGTCGGTGGAAACGGCTTTAATCTGCCATATAGATTTCCCGGATTCCGACTCATTGCAATAAAGGTATCCGGACATGTCCGCGACGATAATCTTGC
>JALHEL010000389.1:907-2864 GCA_022837205.1 Leptolinea sp. | reverse complement strand
AAGTTTCCATCCCTTATAGGAAGTTAGAAAAGAGGCTTCTTGTGGCTCCTATAGCCAAGGCGAGACGGAGTTTCCATCCCTTATAGGAAGTTAGAAAAGCTGCGGCCAGGGTGACAGACCGGGTCCTTGTTGGGGGTTTCCATCCCTTATAGGAAGTTAGAAAAGTGATCTTCTTTTTGCTCGTGCTTTTTGGGATAGGCAGTTTCCATCCCTTATAGGAAGTTAGAAAAGATAAAGACACTCCAATTAGGCTGTCGTGCACCTTTAGTTTCCATCCCTTATAGGAAGTTAGAAAAGAAATACGGATCGTAATCAACAGTTCTGGTGCACCTTAGTTTCCATCCCTTATAGGAAGTTAGAAAAGGCCAGCGATTCGCAGTTGCGGCGTGGTAGTGTGTAGTTTCCATCCCTTATAGGAAGTTAGAAAAGAAGGAGTGCGCCTATGGGCGTACGCTGGCTCTCATAGGTTTCCATCCCTTATAGGAAGTTAGAAAAGGACTAAAAAGGCGACCCTGACAGTAAGCGACCCTGAGTTTCCATCCCTTATAGGAAGTTAGAAAAGGCAAAAACTTTTCGTAAGGCAAAGCACACCTCTAAAGTTTCCATCCCTTATAGGAAGTTAGAAAAGTTGCTGGCGCAGCAGCACGCCGCAACTGCGATGCTGGTTTCCATCCCTTATAGGAAGTTAGAAAAGTCTTTTTCGTAACAGACTTCACAAGCGGTGTCCAGGTTTCCATCCCTTATAGGAAGTTAGAAAAGCAGTAGAGGTCACGCCGGCGGGTGAAATTAGGATTGGTTTCCATCCCTTATAGGAAGTTAGAAAAGCGGGGAAGGAAAAGGCGGCCTTGTGGTTGGCATCCATGTTTCCATCCCTTATAGGAAGTTAGAAAAGCGGGATCAAATGCCCCGCCTTCCGGGAGATCCGCTGGTTTCCATCCCTTATAGGAAGTTAGAAAAGAACAACCCCAGGATGATCGTACCCGCTAGATCCGTGGTTTCCATCCCTTATAGGAAGTTAGAAAAGTCGTTAGCCCGCCGCCGACTTCGCTTGTCAGTGAAAGTTTCCATCCCTTATAGGAAGTTAGAAAAGGTGGCTACGTGGCGAAAGAAATATCCCAGCATGGCGGGGTTTCCATCCCTTATAGGAAGTTAGAAAAGCCCGCCAACTCGTCAGGGACAGATACAAGTTTATCTTGTTTCCATCCCTTATAGGAAGTTAGAAAAGTCCGTGGCTTCCAGCCATTTGGAATACGCGTCACAAGTTTCCATCCCTTATAGGAAGTTAGAAAAGTTCCATCATTTCTCTAATATTCATTGCTTACCTCCATGTTTCCATCCCTTATAGGAAGTTAGAAAAGGCCAGAGGTACTGTCCTTCGCCGTCCTTCAGTTTGCGTTTCCATCCCTTATAGGAAGTTAGAAAAGTTACAAAGATGGGTCTTTAGGCCTATTGATATATATGTTTCCATCCCTTATAGGAAGTTAGAAAAGTGTCCATGTGTAGCGTGTCCCCCAGCTCGTGGACTAGTTTCCATCCCTTATAGGAAGTTAGAAAAGCCAGGGTGGAAACGTCGATTGTCCCGAGAGTGGTTTGTTTCCATCCCTTATAGGAAGTTAGAAAAGCGGGCAGCCCCATGAGGATGTCAGGCTCGCCCACGGGTTTCCATCCCTTATAGGAAGTTAGAAAAGTCTGCTACGAGAGTTGCACGCTGTTCCATCATTTCTCGTTTCCATCCCTTATAGGAAGTTAGAAAAGCAAGAAATCAGCCATTGAGAACTCAAATGCACCTTACGTTTCCATCCCTTATAGGAAGTTAGAAAAGCCGGAACCAGATCGCGGCCACAGGGCGAGAAATTGGGTTTCCATCCCTTATAGGAAGTTAGAAAAGCAGATACGCCGTGGGGGGTCTGGACAATGGACACAGGGTTTCCATCCCTTATAGGAAGTTAGAAAAGCC
>JALHEL010000389.1:0-847 GCA_022837205.1 Leptolinea sp. | reverse complement strand
TAGTTTCCATCCCTTATAGGAAGTTAGAAAAGTTTCCTGCAAATTCACCGGCTCACCTCCTTCGTTTCGGTTTCCATCCCTTATAGGAAGTTAGAAAAGCTCGTAGCTCGAAGAGGCGTAATACGCCCCAATCACGTTTCCATCCCTTATAGGAAGTTAGAAAAGCAGTGTCCGCTATGGTTGCATCATCATTTCTGCTTTGTTTCCATCCCTTATAGGAAGTTAGAAAAGGCCCTTCTTGCGCCCGCCGCCCCATCCGTGAGTAGCGGTTTCCATCCCTTATAGGAAGTTAGAAAAGGCATTTGATCCCGTTCCCGCAGGATGGTACAACGCAAGTTTCCATCCCTTACAAGTTTCCATCCCTTATAGGAAGTTAGAAAAGATATGTAAAAACTCTCAATGCCCTTTCAAAAGAAGTGGTTTCCATCCCTTATAGGAAGTTAGAAAAGTTCTTCATCTATTTCAAATCCTACAGCGCTGAATCCGTTTCCATCCCTTATAGGAAGTTAGAAAAGGCACAGAAATATAAGGGCCATATTGGCCAAGTGCTCGTTTCCATCCCTTATAGGAAGTTAGAAAAGAGAAGATCACGGGCTTTTCCACCCAAACTGTAGACAGTTTCCATCCCTTATAGGAAGTTAGAAAAGGTCCCCTATAGAGAGCGCCGCCTGACCGCTATTCCCCGTTTCCATCCCTTATAGGAAGTTAGAAAAGCGAGGCGATAGCGGCGATGGGAAAACACCTTTGCAAGTTTCCATCCCTTATAGGAAGTTAGAAAAGAGGCTTCTTGTGGCTCCTATAGCCAAGGCGAGACGGAGTTTCCATCCCTTATAGGAAGTTAGAAAAG
>JALHEL010000032.1 GCA_022837205.1 Leptolinea sp. | reverse complement strand
TCGAAAAAAATCCGATTTGATTATCATGGGCGGTTATTCCCGATCGTATATCAAAAGACTTTTTACGGGAAGTACCATCGAAAAAGTCCTTTCGGTGACTTCCATTCCGGTTATTATTTGTAAGTAAAAATTATTGTTTTTCCAACATTTGTGCTAATGCCATCGCACCGCAAGCACCGGCACGATTTCCTAAAATAGGCGGAGTAATGTATTGATCAATATGTTCAAGAATCATCGGATGTTGTATATAACCGTTCAGTAAACGAATGACCTCTTTACGAATCATCGGGTAAAGTTGTTTCTGCCCCATAACACCTCCGCCCAGGACAATTTTTTGCGGGGAAATCTGATAAATTTGGGCGATACAGGCTTGAGCCAGATAATTAGCCAAAATCGGCCAGAAAGGATGATCTTCGGGCAGGTCTTGTGGGGGAATCCCAAAGCGGGCTTGAATTGTCGGTCCCGCACATAGACCTTCCAAACAATTTCCATGATAAGGGCAATCACCCTTAAAAGGATCTTTTTCAAGATTTTGACGGATCAGAATATGTCCGGCTTCGGGGTGGACCAAACCATGAACCGGTTTTCCGTCAATAACAACGCCTCCACCCACTCCGGTTCCGACTGTGTAATAAACGAGGTTGCGGATGTTTTCCGGATTGCCCCATTTGTATTCGGCGAGTGCTGCGCCGTTTACATCGGTATCAAACCCGACCGGTAAATTCAATTCTTGTTTGAGAAATCCGACGATGTTTGTATATCTCCATTTTATCTTAGGCGTGGTTGTGATATAGCCGTAAGTAGGCGAAGAGGGATTCAAATCAATAGGCCCGAAACAGCTTACTCCGATAGCGGTGAGCTCATATTTATTTTGTTGCTCCTTGAAAAAAGAAACCGTGCGCTCAAGCGTCTCTTCGGGTGTCGTCGTAGGAAATCGAACTTCTTCAAAATAATGATCGGGATCAGCCAAGATCGAACAAACAAATTTTGTACCGCCTGCTTCGATTGCTCCGTAATATTTCATAATTCACCTTTTATCAGCTAAAATGGGAAGTGTTGCACCGCCGTAAGGCATCGCGATAATCGATGCATTTTGTCCATATTGATTTATAAGTCGTTCGAGGGTTTCCTGTGGATTTTGAGTAGATTCCAATTTTATTTTTCGCACTAGATCGGGATTCAGTTCGGAATAAAGAATGACGGTCGCCTTTTGCATAACCATCGCAATTGCGGCGGCTTTGTGACCTCCCAAAACAAATTCTTTTTGAATGTGATCAATCATTTCAGAAGGATTATTATGGTGTAACATCCATTCTTCAAAAGTTTTTTCTCCCAAACCTTCTTTAGCGGAAGCGATCCACAAAATTGATCCGCCGTTTCGAACAGCGTTTTTTGCATTATCCAACGCTTTTTGAGCTTGATAAAGGTTGATATCTTTCGGATATCCGCCCGGAGAAACGAGGACGATATCCGCTTTCTCGGGGATTTCAACGCTATACATTTGATCCAAATATCGGCATCCCTGCCGATGAGCGGCAATAACGTCTCCGGCAACACAACGGACAATTTTCTTATGTTCATCCAGTATTACATTTACAATAAAATCGACGGAAATAAAATTTAAAACCGATTCGATATCGGTCCGAACAGGATTATTTTCAATTTTTCCGGCAATGGCATTCGGATCTGTCATATGTCTGTGATTTGCCTGTATTGCTTCACGGGTCGATACACCGGGCATGATCGCTTTTGCTCCGCCGCTATAGCCCGCAAAATAATGGTATTCGATGTTTCCGAGGCATATTCGTTTGTCGACCTTGACGACGCGTTCAAAAATATCTACCGGGGTACCATTCGCGGTGATTCCCAAACGAATCATCGGTCCGTCAGAATCGATACATTCGTATTTTTTGAATATCTCTTCTCCGACGAGCATTTTTTTCTCTTCTTCCGTATGAGAACGATGATTCCCAAGCGCAAAAATAATGACGATATCAGACGGGGGTATTCCTGCAGATGACAACTCGTCTAATACAAATGGCAGTACACGAGCAGACGGCATCGGGCGGGTGATATCGCTTGTGATAATTGCTATTTTTTCACCTTTCCGAACAATTTCATTCAGACGTCGAGATTGAATCGGATTTTGTAATGCCTTTTGCACAATTTCCGATTCATCTCCGATCATTTGAATGGGATTTGCCTCAAGAACCTTAAGAAGATTCTTGTCCGGTATATTTAATTGAACGGTTGACTGTCCGAAGCCAAATGAAATATTCATAAGTTCCTCTTGTGATAGATTTTACTATCGGAGCGGTTTTCTGGTGCTGTTTCGAATGATAAGTTCAGGTTGAAGTAAAATATGCTCTTCCTCGTTATCCCCAGATTCGATATGACGAATTAATATTTCTGCGGCAAGAACCCCCATTTGATTTCTCGGTTGAGCAATGGTGGTCATTTGGATTTGGGGTAATGATGCAAAGTAAACGTCATCAAAACCGACCACACCAAAATCTTCGGGGATTCTGATTCGTTGTTCGGCAAGATATTGCATGGCACCGAGAGCGATCAGATCGTTCCCGCAGAAGAAACAATCCGGAGTGGGAGACGACGATAATTCTATCTGTCGTTTGGCGGATTGATAGCCGTTTTCGATTGTAAAAGGGCCGAAATGGATCCGTTCATCCGGAATTTCAATGCCAAACGTCTGAAAAGTCGATTGGAAACCGAATAAGCGATCGCCATTTGAATTCGAAACGATTTCCCCACCCAAGAAAGCGGGTTTTCGATAACCGCAGGCAATTAAATGCGATGCGGCTTTCTGCCCTCCTAAAATATTATCAACTTCGATATAACTCAATCCTTCCGTTTTCAGCAAATTCGCGATCATTACTTTCGGAATATGAATATCCATATATCGATCTGTACAACGATCACACGGTTTAAAAATAATGCCATCCACACGCTGTTCTTGGATATGCATTAATTGGAGCCTCTCGACCTCCGGATCCCAATTTGTGCTGCATAAAATTGTGTTGTACCCTTTAGCAAAAGCAGTCTTATTTACCGAAAGCGCGATATCCGCAAAAAACGGATTCGATATATCCGGAACAATTAATGCTATGGTAAGTGTTTGATTTGTTTTCAGACTGCGCGCATGGATATTGGGTTTATATCCCATTTCCTATATCTTTGATCGTTACATCAGCCATAGATATTAAAAAAGGATCACCGCAATCCATGCAAATACGGTGACCCTCTTTCTTCCTTTTATTTCATGGAAACAGCTTTTTTCACTGCTTCGATAATTTCTTTTGAAGTTAAACCATAGACTTCAGCCAGATATTCCGGCGTTCCGACCTGCCCGAACTCATCTTTTACTCCGACCCGGATAACGGGGCAAGGAGTGGTTTCAGCGAGGAAGGCAGCAACCGCAGCTCCTAAACCACCGACGATATTTGCATTTTCAGCGGTAACGAAGGCATGAGTCTTACCGGCAAATTCTTTGATAATCTCTTCATCCAGCGGTTTGATGGTAAACATATCAATTACAGCGGCTGAAATCCCTTCTTTTTCCAGTATTTCGGCTGCTTTCAACGATTCACCAACCATCATACCGCAAGCCACGATCGTCACATCTTTTCCGTCCCGTAACAAATTTGCTTTTCCGGGCTCAAAAGTGGAATCTTCGGAATAAATAGCGGTTCCTTCTTTCCGGTTTAAGCGGCAGTAAGTTAAACCGGGTCTGTCTTTTAATGTCGGAAGAAGAGATGCAAGCATAGCGCTGTCGGTGAATTCAAGAACCGTTGAATGCGGAATCGCGCGATAAAGGCAAATATCCTCAAAAGGCATATGGGTTCCCCCGTTATAAGCTGAGGTAACGCCGGGATCCGAACCGATTATTCTAACATTATTTTTTGCGTATGCGATTGAAATGAAGACTTGATCGAATGCTCGACGTGCGGCAAAAGCAGCAAAGGTATGCACATAAGGTTTCTTTCCTACAGCGGAAAGCCCACCCGCAATCCCCATCATATCGGCTTCTTGAATTCCGCATTCGAAAACTTGATCCGGGAATTTCTTTTCCAGACCTAAAGTCCCGATTGAATTCATGATATCGCCATCAAGATAAACCGCCAACGGATCCTGTTCCACGATTTTCTGCATCGTTTCGCCGAAAACTTTTTTCCCGGCTTTTTTCTCTTTTTCACCATTGTAAATTAGTTTAAACATGACAGCTTATCCTTTCCTCTTGAATTCTTCAAGCTGGGCAATTATTTCATCCGCTTCTTCGGGAGTGACATTCGTATGATGATTTAATGGGATATTTTCGATTTGAGGGACACCTGCTCCTTTAATCGTATCGAGAACAATCATTCCCGGGCGATCTCCCTGATTCTTTTGAACATCAAGAACAGTCTGCCGGATCAAATCAGGGTCATCTCCTTTGATCATTGTTGTATACCAATTAAAACTCTTGAATTTTGCCACAAGATCGCCCAAATCGCAGATATCCTTTACATAACCGTCCAATTGGCGCTTGTTATAATCGATGAAAGCGATCAGGTTATTGAGTTTATGGTGGGCCGCAAAAAGAGCCATTTCCCACACCTGCCCCTCTTGACACTCACCGTCGCCGAGGATTAAATATACACGAGCATCTTTTCCCGAGTGTTTTAAGCCGAGTGCCATTCCGCATGCTGTCGAAGCACCTTGCCCCAAAGAACCGGTGGTCATATCGACACCGACCGTTAAATTACGATCACAGTGGCTCGGAAGTTTTGTCCCGTTTTGGTTAAGAGTCTTTAATTCTTCCAACGGGAAATAGCCTTTTAGTGCCAATGTCGCATAAAGAGCCGGTCCTGCATGACCTTTGGACAGGACCAATCGATCACGGTCTTCCCATTGTGGGTTCTTCGGATCAATTCGCATAATCCCACCGTAGAGAGCAGCGAGACAATCGGCAACGGAAAGTGAACCACCCGTATGGCCGAAACCGCGGGCTTTGAATTCAATCATTTCCTGTATTCTGATGTCTGTTGCAAATTCTTTTAAGGGAGTAATCATATAATATTGTTTCCTTTCAATCCGCTTTCGTTCTGTTTGTGCAAGATCAAAAATTCTGCAACTTCCTGCTAATTGTATCTTATAAGTCTGACCGATTATGATATTTCCCGAGAAATCCGCACATTCTCGGGTTATCTTTTTCTCAAATATTGATAAAGACAAAGAACCGTTTATTTCATCGCTTAGATTGTTCTCGATTGATCTCTTTCATAAGCCTTTTCCATCGCAGAGATCAAAGGTAATTTTTTCCCGGACATAAATCGCACCATGGCGCCACCCCCTGTACACACATAGCCGATCTTCGAGATATCGATCAGGCGGGTTGCCGAACTGATTGTATCTCCGCCGCCGATGACGGAATAAGCCGGAGAGTCCGCAATAGCCTGCCACAATCCTTTGGTTCCGGCTTCAAATAACGGATTTTCATAAACGCCAGCCGGACCGTTTGCAAAAATGGTTTTAGCGTGCATTAAAACTTCCCGATAGGCAGCGACCGTCTTTGCGCCGATATCAAGATAGAGCGTATCTTTCGGCATTTCGTCGATATCGATCTCAACGCGTTTCCCGTTTTCTTCGATAGCCACATCAACAGGCATCATAATCTTATCCGGATAATTCTTGAGGTATTCTTTTGAATCTTCGACGAATCCCAGAAGATCTTTATCCTTCAGAAATCGGATAGTTTTCTCTCCGACATTTATTCCCGCGGCTATCAACATTACCAAGCCGGTCACTCCGGAAGTCAGGATTTTATCTGCGGTCCCGTTTTCAAGCACGGGTTTCATCATTCCGAACGCATCGGAGATTTTTGCACCGCCCAATACAAAAACAGCGGGTTTTTGAGCACCATGAAGAATTTTCGACAGTGCTTCGTATTCCTGAAAAAGAAGAGGACCGGCATAGGTCGGAAGTAATTCCTGGAATGCAACCATACTGGGTGAATTCCGATGGGCTGCGGAAAAAGCTTCATTCACATACAAATCAAACAACGGAGCAAGGTTACGGACTTCCCAGGTTTTGGTATATGCGGCGGCGTCCAATTTAACGTCTCTTTCAAAAGTAGAAACCTCTTCTGTCAGATAACGAAGATTTCCGAGGATTACGATTTCACCCGGTTTCAGTGCCTTGACTCTTTGGACAGCTGCCGGACCGCAGACGTCATCCAGATATTCCACCGGATGATCAAGATACTCGGATATTTTCTGAGCATGCTTCGATAGATCGGTTAAATTCTGATAATCCAGGGTATCACCTTGATGGGCGATGATGGCAACAGAAGCACCGCCTTTTAACAGCATTTGAATTACCGGTATCGTTTTTACGATCCGTTCATCATTTACAATTTCCTTGGATTGCGGATCGAGCGGTGAATTGATGTCCGGTCGTAAAAGAACTTTTTTGCCTCGAAGATCTACTCCTTCGAGCGAGAGCATTTTTATTTCCATTTTCCCATTCCGAGATACGTATTTGTCTTACCGATACCTTCCAATCGATCTGTTTGCATTTCGCAGGCAGCTCGGACAGCATCCATCGTTTCCGGAATCGTGACAGATTCCTGCGGGATATTGATTGCAAACATAATCTCGTCGCCCGATTCAACAATACTGTCTGACCATAACCCGATTTCATACATATCGCCGCGCGGGTTTCCTAAATCACGGGCGTAACGGAAGAAGGAAGCATTTCCTAAAAATCCGTCGTCGGTACTGACAACCCGAATTCGATCGTGCTTCAGAAACGATTCGAGCGCCATTTCTTTGGTGATCTTTTTATGACCGGTGGCAACAACCGTAATAATATGGCCATGCGTCACAGGCGTATGAATCAGAATTCCGGTGGCGTCGATGTGAGGCATGATCGTCATCAAGTCCACTGCCTGATGGCTTGGTGCTTTATCGATTTGTAAAGCGTTGGTTAAGCCACGATGATAATCGCCCGGATCGGCGACTCTGCGAACGATCGTTATGGCCACTTTTTTAATGCCATAATCTCTGTCGAGACAGTCAACCGCCCGGATCAATCCGGTTGTGTTACAGGATGTGAGTTTCAAAAATTGTTTACCGATTCCTTTTTCATAGTTCGCATATCCGTGGAAGAATACATCGGCAACCGAATTCTTTTCGCCGCCTTGGAAAACGGCTTTCTTATTATATTTTGCATATAATTCTTTATTTTTCGCCCCGACACCGGCGCTGGTGGCGTCTAAGATAATGTCGCATTTCCGGACCAGTTCTTCCAATGTCCCAGAAACGGGAATCTTTAATTGCTCAAACTTTGCTCGGTTTTCTTCGGATGCCAAATACAAAGCATAAGGCATCCCTTTTTCTTTTAAAGCGCGAATTGCCAGCGTAGGCGCAACGTCGGCAACTCCGACAAGTTCCATATCTTTTTGTAACGCAACCCCATCAGCCAATCGCTGACCGATTACACCATAACCGCATACTCCAACTTTAACCATTTTTCCCTCCAATCAAAAGTATTACAAACCGGTAATATCCCGGATATATTTTCGTGCTTTGACGGCATATTCAAATGGATTTGCTTTTGCCGGGTCCTGTTCCGCTTCGACTACGATCCAACCTTCATACCCCGCTTCTTCAAGAATATCAAAGATCGGTTTAAAATCAACGTCACCGTCCCCCGGAACAGTAAATACTCCGGCTCGAACGGCGTCCAAAAAACTCATTCTTTTTGCTTTGACTTCGGCATAGACGTTGTATCGCAGATCTTTCAGATGGACATGTTTCACACGATGAATATATTTTTTCAATATATGAACAGGGTCGATACCCGCAAAACTCAGGTGTCCGGAGTCAAATAAAAGATATACCAAATTCGGATCCGTCATTTCCATGATTCGATCGATCTCTTCTTCTGTTTGAATGCCGGTTCCCATATGGTGATGTACGGTGAAAAACATCCCCTTTTCGCGGGCAAGTTCTCCCATTTCGTTAAACCCTTTTGTGACGATTTTCCATTCTTCTTCGGTATAAATCGGTTTATTCTCAAGTATAGGGACATCAATTTTCCCTTGGATCGAATTTCCCTGTTCCGATGCACCGATGATCTTCGCTCCCAAATAATTCAGTTTGTCACGATGGCGGATAAAAGAAGCGATCGTTTCTTCGTAGGGTCTGCCGATAAGATAGCTTGAAAACCATGCGTTACAGATTTGTAAACCACGGACTTCCAATTTGTGTTTCAAGACAGCGGGATCAGAGGGAAATTTATTCCCTATTTCACAGCCTTTGAACCCGGCCAACGCCATTTCACTGATACACTGCTCAAAAGTATTTTCCGCTCCCAAATCGGGCATATCATCGTTTGTCCATCCGATCGGAGCAATTCCAAGTTTAACTTTCTCCGGATTAAGCATTTCTCCCCTTCCTAATAATCTCGAGCTTCGGCAATATGTTTCTGCATTTCCGCGTACGCTTCGTTTACAGATTGATCCTCGGCTACTTCCGCCACACCCACTCTCCACCAACTTTCAAATCCCGGAGTCATGCTGCCGGGAAGAACTTTAATATCGAAAACACAGGGCTTTTCTTGCATTTTAGAATTCTTCAATGCTTTTTTCAGCTCATCCGCATTATGAATCGTATATCCTTTGGCCCCGTATCCTTCAGCGATCTTTGCGAAGTTAAGCGGAAGAATTTCTCCGTTTAACAAATCTGTCTCAGGATTACGTGCCCGGAAAACAGTCCCAAATGTTTTTGTTCCCTGATTATTTTGGAGACTCTCGATGCACCCCCAACCTGAGTTATCAAAAACCATTATGTTGACTTTCAATCCTTCTTGGATTGCCATAAAAAGTTCGCTATGAAGCATAATAAAACTGCCGTCACCCAAGAACGCATACACTTCGCTATCCGGAGCCGCCATTTTTACGCCGACGGCTGCGTTTATTTCATATCCCATGCAGGAAAAACCATATTCCATGTGATAAGTACCGGGTTTTCCCGGGCGGAACAGCCTCTGCATATCTCCGGGCAAACTTCCGGCAGATCCTACAGCGATATCTTTTGAGCGCATGAAGCGATTGATTTCTCCCAATGCTCTGGTTTGCGGAATACCGTTTTTTTCTTCCGGAAGGTTGTAATATTCATTGACGATATCATCCCATTCTTTCTTGGCTTCGATAATTTCGTCCGTATATTTACTTTGGTAATTGAGATTCTTTAACTCTTTTCGAATCGCCGAGAGAGCTTCACGGGCATCCGCCAATATCCCTTCCGCGTCCATCTTGACGGCATCAAAAGAGCACACATTAATCGCCAGAATCTTGCATTCGGGATTTCTGAATCCCCATTTTGAATTGGTCGTAAAGTCGGTGAAACGTGTTCCGACACCGATAATCAAGTCGGCGTCTCTCGCAATTAAATTAGCGGCTTTGGTGCCTGTAACTCCGATCCCGCCCAGATTCAGAGGGTGGTCCCAAGCAATCAAACCTTTTCCTGCCTGAGTTTCACCGATAGGGATATTAAATTCTTCGGCAAATTTTTGTAAATCCTTCCACGCTTCACTATAGCGCACACCTCCACCGCAAATTAGCAGAGGCTTTTTGCTGTTTGAAATCAAGTCGATTGCCTGTTCCAATTGTCGATCTGTTATGGGACGGCGATCCATATGCCAAACTCGTTTACGGAAAAAATACTCCGGATAATCGTAAGCTTCGGCTTCGACATCTTGCGGCAAAGCCACGCAAACAGCACCGGTATCCGCGGGGTCTGTGAGAACTCTCATCGCATGGATCATAGCCGTCATTAATTGTTCGGGTCGACTGATTCGATCCCAATAGCGACAAACCGCTCGGAAAGAATCGTTCACCGTCGTACTATAACTATCCGGAAATTCGACTTGTTGCAGAACCGGATCCGGCTGCCGGCAAGCGAAAGTATCTCCCGGTAAAACGAGTAAAGGGATTCGATTTGCTGTCGCGGTACCGCATGCGGTAACCATATTCAAAGCGCCGGGGCCGATGGACGACAGGCAGGGAAGGATTTTCCGTCTGTTTTTCTGTTTGGCATATCCGATTGCAACATGTGCCATACCCTGTTCGTTATGCCCCTGATAAAATCGCAGACTGTGTCCGCCTTGTTCCAATGCCTGCCCGACGCCGGTGACGCAACCGTGACCAAAGACTCCGATCATTCCGTCAACGAACCGGTCTTCCTCACCGTCAAATTCGACATATTGATTATCCAGAAATTTAATAAGCGCCTGAGCCATTGTCAGTCGGATTCTCTTGATCATTTCATCTCCTTTTTATTGCCGTAAGACCAAAATTTTGCATCCGGTTTGGCAACCCATTCATGTTCCGGTACAAAGGTTGGTGTAATATATGGGTTTCCATCCAAATGACGTATCGCCCATAAATACCAAAGGGCATATCCGGGGTAAGTAACATGCGGATGAGTCATTCCGTTTTGAATCAGGACTGTATCATTTCCGCTTATTTTGAAAACATCATCACCGACTTCGGCGAATGCATGGCCGCCGGTCGGATAGGTTTTGTAATAATAAATTTCCGGCTGCGGATGAAAATGAGGCGGATAGGAACTCCATTTGCCGGGGAAACCGATCACTTCTCCGATTACCAAATTCGCATAGGGGGCGTTGTTGTAATCAAATGTAGTTCGAACAATGCGCGTGGATGTTTCCTGCATCGTTCCGGCTCCTCTGAATTCATCCGGAGAATCCTTAGGTTCGTATAGCTTTGGATCAAAAATTCGCGAATTAACGGTTTTATTGACAGTGATTTCCGAATCTTCCGCCATTCCCGTTATCCTTACCGGAACATCAGCCGGCAAGTGCAATACCCAAGGAGCATAATCAAAACAATTCGGTCGATTAATTTTTATGGATGATTTATTATATTCGAGCGTTATTTCTCCGTAAACCAACAAATAAGCTCTTTCCAAAGCAGAGTTGTCTTCGTAAATCTGTCCGGATTTTAGCCTTAAAATGCCAAAATCCATTAACATATCCGGATCGCCACCGATTTCTGTAATCGGATTATAGCCGAAATCGAATGGTTTTCCTTTGATAATCTTTTTACTCATAATATTATCCTTCCATAACCTCCGATATTTTTACAGGTCGATTTTCTTTCATCGATTTATTTGCGGCAATTGCGATCAGGATCGGACGTAATCCGTCATCAATATTAACTTCAACGGGTCGATCGTTCAAAATCGCATTGATAAAAGATTTTATTTCATCTCTGAAAGATTGCATATATCTTTCCAAAAAGAAGAATAAGGGCTTATCTTCGCAAACCGCATCTTTTGAACTAATTTTAACCATTGTTTCCCGATCGTTTTCGGATGCCGCGGCTCCGTTTGTTCCGAAAACTTCGACCCGTTGATCATAACCATAAACAGCTTTTCTGCAATTGTCAATAACAGCCATGGCGCCGTTTTTAAACTTGAGTGTCACGATTGCCGTATCGATATCGCCCGCTTTTCCGATTTCAGGATCTACCGTAACAGCACCCATTGCATAAACCTCATCAACTTCAGAATTTGCTTGGTAACATGCCATATCAAAATCATGAATGGTCATATCCAAGAACATTCCGCCGGAAGTTTTGGCATATTCCGGTGAAGGCGGTTCGGGATCTCTGGAAGTTATTCGGATAATTTGAATTTCTCCCAAGGTTCCGTCATCTCTGAGTTTTTTAATCTTTCTGAAATTATGATCGAAGCGGCGATTAAAGCCGATTTGCATTTTTACGGCGTTCTCTTCGACTAATTTTTTTGTTTCAAGTATTTTTGAAACAGTTTGATCTACCGGTTTTTCACAAAAAATGTGTTTACCGGCTCGGGCTGCTTCCATTGCAATGTCCGCATGGGTATTGGTCGGAGAACAAATTAAAACCGCTTGAATAGTAGGATCATTCAAAATGGCATGATAATCCGGATATATGGCGGGAATAGCGAAATCTCTTGCGGCTCTTTCCGCATTTTCAATAAAGGGATCTGAAATCGCGACGATTTCTGCCTCGGGGATTCCAAATGCAATTGATTGAGCATGGACTCGTCCGATCCGGCCTGCTCCAATAATTCCGACTCGAATTCTATTCATAGGAACAAACTCCTTAGGGATAGTGAAAATAAAAAGTTTATCTATCTGTTATCTGTCAGTTGGCATTGTAAACGTTTACAAAACCTTCTTTTATCATAACATGGAAATAATGAATCGAATTACGAGAAATGTAATTGATTTAAATGAAATAATTCATATTGTCAGTAAATGAATTGAATCGACATCAACAACAGCGGAAAGAGTTATTTTCCTTCTGATCGATCAGCAAGATATCAATAACGGTTGCTGATTTTTTCTTATATTCGGGTCAAAGATCGATATTTGATCCGGTGAGGCGTATCGGCTTCAATGCCGAGACGATTTCGTCGATCCGCTTCATATTGTGTATAATTACCATCAAAAAAGATGACAGAAGAATCATCTTCGAAAGCGAGAATATGAGTTGCGATGCGATCGAGAAACCAACGATCATGAGAGATGACAAGAGCACAACCTCCGAAATTTTCAAGCCCTTCTTCAAGTGCACGAATCGTATTGACATCCAGGTCATTTGTCGGCTCGTCCAAGAGAAGAACATTTGCCTCGCTTTTTAAAGTTAATGCAAGTTGAACGCGATTTCTTTCCCCTCCGGACAGGACTCCGACTTTTTTTTGTTGATCGGCTCCGGAAAAATTAAAACGGGCGACATAAGCTCTGGAATTCATTTTTCGATCGCCGAACTTTATTTCATCCTGCCCTTCCGAAATAACTTCCCATATTGTCTTTTCCGGATCCAAAGAGTCCCGACTCTGATTCATATATCCCAATTTAACAGTCTCACCGATTCGAATGGTACCGGAATCCGGTTTTTCTTCTCCGACGATCATGCGAAATAAAGTGGTTTTACCGGCACCGTTCGGTCCGATAATACCGATGACTCCGCCGGGTGGGAGCGTAAAGGTCACGTGATCCATAATAATTCGGTTTCCGAAGACTTTTTGGACATCTTTCATTTCAACCACCAAATTCCCCAAACGCGGACCCGGAGGAATATACAGCTGTAATTCCTCATTGGCTTTTGTAAAATCCTGGGTTAAAAGCTTTTCATAGGAAGAAATTCTCGCTTTGGATTTGGCGTGCTGTCCTTTGGGAGACATATGGATCCATTCCAGTTCTCGAGCAAGCGTTCTTTGCCTTTGACTTTCTCCTTTTTCTTCCTGTTCCAAACGAATTTTTTTCTGTTCCAGCCAAGATGAATAATTTCCCTGATAAGGAATTCCCTGCCCGCGGTCTAACTCAAGAATCCAACCGGCGACATGATCCAAAAAATAACGATCGTGCGTGACGGCGATAACCGTTCCTTTGTATTGTTGTAAGTGCTTTTCCAACCAAGCCACAGCTTCGGCATCGAGGTGGTTGGTGGGTTCATCCAGAAGAAGGATATCGGGTTTTTGGAGCAATAAACGACACAAGGCGACCC
>JALHEL010000031.1 GCA_022837205.1 Leptolinea sp. | reverse complement strand
ACCTCCTCCGCAAAATACCCCCAATCCGCTGGTTGTTCCGAATTTCGATATCACTCCTTCTCCCGCTCCTTCGATGACGTTTACTCCTTGGGTCGCGGCAGACTATCCGAATGTCGAAGAATTCATCCGCACTTACTACAAAACGCTGAATGAACGAGACTATGAGACCGCTTGGTGGATGCTTTCGGAAAAAATGCAACAGGCTTGCTGTTACACGGGAGAGGCGAACCCGATGACGGTTTATCAAAATTACTGGGATAAAGTCGAATCCGTTGAGGTAAATTATGCGTTTCTCCAGAGCTATGATACCAATCCGGCAATCGTAAACGTCGGCTTGACTTATCACTACAAGGACGGAACGACCGAGGAAACGGTCAATCAGTTTTCGATTATCACAGATGATGTCAAAAAGAGTTTGGTGATCGATGAAATCAGGTAAAATTTTTATCAGTCAGGTGAGTGTTAAAATCAATAACAAAATATAAATTGAGAAATTTATTCAGGAGAACGAATTATGGAAATAACTTTGGACAATGTAAAAAAAGTGATTACCGATGTATTAAAAATCGACGGATCGGATATCACTCCCGAAACCCGTTTTATCGAAGACCTTAAAGCGGATTCAATGGATCAGTTTTTCCTGATCGACGGGTTCAGCGAAGCTTTTAATGTGACCATTTCCGACGAACAAGCGAAGGAAATTAAAACCGTGGGAGATGTCATCAGAGTTCTGTCCAAATAAATCGAAAAAGGCTGATAAACAGGAACATCTGCCTGTCTTCTGCAATGTTCCTGTTTTTTTATTTAACCCTGTAAGGCGTCGGGGACTTCTTTTATATCGGTGACCACACGGACACCGACCGATTCGAACGCTTCGATTTTAGAGTCGATACCGCCGATTCCGGCTTCGATGAAGGCGCCGGAATGTCCCATCTTTTTCCCCTGCGGAGCAGTCTTCCCCACCAACAATGCGGTGACGGGTTTGGTCATTTTATAGGCGACATAGCTCGCCGCACGTTCCTCTTCCAATCCCCCGACTTCACCGATTAATAGGATTCGCTCGGTATATGGATCGGTCTCAAACAGTTCCAACGCTTCCACAAAGGTAGTCCCCTGAACAATATCTCCGCCGATCCCGATACAGGTACTGACACCGATTCCCCGACTTTTCATTTCACTCATCACCAAATAGCTGAGCGTTCCGGAACGCGAGATAACGCCGACTTTTCCGGGAATCACACAATCGGACGGTGCTACCCCCAATTTGGCTTCCCCCGGATTGATAATGCCGGAACAGTTCGGTCCGACCAATCGCACTCCCCGGTTGGACATATATTGGCACACTTTTACCACATCCTGCACCGGAACTCCTTCGGTGATACAAACCACCAATTCCACGCCCGAATCCGCCGCCTCAAACAGTGCGTCGGTGGCGTTTCGCGCCGGCACGAAGATGATCGATGCATTCGCTTCCGTGACTTCCATCGCAGCCTGCATGGTATCGAATACCGGGATTTTTCCGTCCAATACCCAGCTTCCGCCTTTTTGAGGCGAGACACCCGCAACAATTTGAGTGCCGTAAGCCGCCATTTGTTCCGTATGAAAGCTGCCTTCCCTGCCGGTTATTCCCTGAACAATGACCTTCGTCGATGAATTAATCAAAATTCCCATATCAACCCTGTCCCGCAGCCGTTTCGACCGCTTTTCGGATCGCTTCTTCATAACTCGGTACCAAAATCGCCGGAGAGCCGCTCAAGATTTGATTCCCCAATGCCGACATCGACCCACCCATATAGACAACGATGGGAACTTTGCTGTCATATCGATTCATCGCTTCCAGTAATCCGCGAGCCACGTCATCGCAATGCGTCATTCCCGCGTAAATACATACCAAGATCACTTTCACCGCCGGGTCGTTTTGCAGTATATCCATCGCCGCCAGGATTTTTTCGGTATTAACCCCCGCGCCCAGGTCAAGAAAATTTGCCGGTTTCCCGCCGTTTGCTTCAATCAGATCCAGCGTTGTCATCGTCAAACCCGCCCCGTTGATCATGCAGGCGATATTCCCGTCCATCTTAATATAATCCAGGCCGTGCTTGCCGGCTTCCAATTCTCCATACCGTAAATAACCGAGATCGACAAAATCGGTCAGCGATTCCTGCCGAAAACGGGCATTTTCATCGAGTGTAATTTTGCCGTCCAGCGCCAAAATCCGCTGATCGGTGGTTATCACAAGCGGATTGATCGCTGCCATCCGGGCATCCAAGTCGCAAAACAGACGCCAAAGTCCCATACAGATTTCGGTCAGATTGCGAATATATTTACCCGGAAAATCCAGTTTGTAAGCCAACTGATGAATCTGATAACGCTGCAAACCGATCAACGGATCGATGTAAACCCGATCCAAATTTTCAAACAAAGCGTTTGCGGCTGCCTCGATATAAATCGTTCCCGAATCATACATCATCAACAGCGGTCGTTTTTTTGCCCGATCGATGGAAATCAAAATAAAATATTCTTTTTCGATTGAGAGCGCTTCGTCAATCAGGACTTTCTGAACGGGAAGTCCGTGAATCTTCGCCGAAAGAATTTCGGAGGCAAAAATCTCTGTCTCTTCGGGGGTTTTGGCTAAACGAATCCCGCCGGCCATCCCCCGGCCCTCAGCTAAGACTTGGGCTTTGACGACGACCGGCAATCCGATTTCTTCGGCAATTTGTTTTGCTTCCCGTGCGATTGATGTAACATGTCCGGCCGGAATCGGTATTCCGTACTTTTTAAAGAAACCTTTAGACTGATACTCATAAAGTTTCATTGTTTTTTGGTTGCCCGCTTATCCTTTCAGAAATTCATTCAGAGATTCCCGACTGATTCGATAAGCTGAGCCGATTTTTCGTGCTTTCAATTCTCCCGATTCGATGGAAGCGATAACATCCTCTTCCGATACTTTCAATAATTTTGCCGCTTCGGCGGGAGTCAATACTTCACCGGATTCCGCGGTTGCCGATTGATCGGCAGCGGCTGAAGCGTTACTTTGTGCGGGGGGTTGGTTGCGATACGTATTTGCGATAATATCCCCCAAGCCGATACCGGCACCGATTCCGGCGGTTAATCCCGCACCGCCGCTCGGATTTTTCGCAGCCTCGCGCAGTGCATCCGCCGCTTGAAGTTGGGTATATACGTCCATGTCGAGCATTCCCATCGCCCGCAGCTCTTCCGCCGATTTTTCGGAGGGTTTCAAACTGGCGATATAAAAACTCTTCAGCGCCAGCCCGATGGCGGCAAAATCATCTTGAGCTTTCGCCCGGACGGCCGCACCGATCTCTTCCACCAACCCAATCAGCTTCATCACATCCGCATTTTGTTCCCCGGTTATCACACCCAAGGTATCCTGCAATTTGGAGAGCAGCATCGCTCGCAGCCGATCTTCGATCGCACTCAACGAATAGGATTGTGAAGCGCCGACGATCTGAGTGACGAACTGCTGCGGATCACTCACCTGAAAACTGTAGGTCCCATACCCTTGCAATAAACTGATGCCCAGCCCCACGCCGGGGTTCCGAACGATGATCGGTTGTGAAGTCCCCCATTTGACATCGGCGAATTCCCGCATAGAGACAAAATAAATTTCTGCCGTAAACGGCGTCCGATGATTAAATGCAACGCCCAACAAAGCAGTTAAAAGCGGAATGTTAGCCGTTGAAATTGTATGGCGTCCGGGTCCCAATTGATCCAGCGCCTTTCCGTCTCTGTAAAATATCGCCCTTTGGGATTCGCGAACGATGACCTGAGAACCGAATCTTAAATCGGCCACCCCGGTCTCGGGGAAACGGTGAACAATTTCATCCGTCATTTCACTTGGATATTCAACTACATCAAAAATGCGAGCCATTCTTTATTCTCCTGATTTTCCCGAATTAAGATCACTTGCACCGATTATGACTTCGGTACGCTGGTTAAATGCCGTCAGGCTATCCTGCGCGGCTTTTGTCAACTGACTGATCGCGTTTTTAATATTATCCGGATCGGCTGCGACCGCTTTTTCCACTTCATCTACAGAAGCTTTGACGGTATCCGCCATCTTCAGTAAGTACAAATCATAATCATATAGCCGTGTCAAGGCGGCGTCATCCACTTTTATGGCATCCAACAATCCGGCGTATCCATAGGGGGCTGTCTTGATTCGATCGGTAAATTGCCGAATTTTAATCGCCGCACTTTCCAAATCGGAAACCGCATTGAGATTTCCGGCTTTAATCAAATCACGTTGAATCGCCGAAATCCTGGACCATTCTTCCTCGAATTTTTTGGCAATTTCTTCACGAATAATTTTGTCTGTATCACGGCGATCTTCTTTCGCCTTATATCCCTTAATCCCAGGGATTTTTTCCATTAATTCCTGGAAACTGTTCTTCCCGGACTTGACGAGGTCATTTAAATTTTCCATTTATCCTCCTTATCTTCCATCCCCGCATATTTTTCTTTTAAATTGTTCATTCTTTCGATAATCAATAATTTCCGTAAATCGCTGCCTGTTAAGACAGCCGTTCTTCCCAATTTTACCTTATCCGTCGCAGACAAAACTCGCACCAAGCGCCGTGTCAATTGCTTTTTGAAAGCCCGTCATCCGTAACCTCAATATTGACCCAAATGGTTTGTCCGAAGGATTTTCCTTCGGGAGTCATCATCTGCCAGCTCGTCCTTGTCATACCCGTTTCGGAGGGGGTTTTAAAGACAGCGGTAAATTCATAGTCGGAACCGGGGTGAACTTCTTCGACAACCGGTATACGTTGTACGCCCAGAGACGCTCCGTCCTTATATTTCAGAAAATAATCTTTTGTCCAGGTGCAGGTTCCGATGTTGTAGACCCGCCAGGTTTTCTCGAATTCGCTGTCGCGAGGGATTTTTGTCCCGTCCGGAACCGTTACATCAGCAAGAAAACGCATGGCATTCAGACAGGGTTCTTCTCCGTTTTTCGCAGAGCTCATTTCCTCTTGATTTTCTTCCGGACGATCCGGCGAAACCGCAATCGGATGGGAAGAGATTAAATTCCCGTACTTACCGGCGAGTTTTTGCGCCGTGCCATCCGCCATGATCAAATCCAATAACCGATTGATTTCGGGTATCAAATTCGAACCTTTATAGGAAGCAAAAGCATAATTTTCCTTCAGCCATTCGGGCGAAATAAAGCGATAAGAGCCGTCTATTTCATATTGTCGCTTATAGGTATTCCGAGCCATCAAAATCAAATCCACTTCATTCCAATTCAAAGCATCGACCGCTTCCGCAACGGTATCGAAATAAATCACCTGCTGAAAATCAATCAGTCCGCGTCCGATCAGTTTGGTCTTGACAAACTGATCCATCGCACCGCCCTTTTCAACACCGAGACGCATCCAGTAAAGGTCTTCCTCTTTAATCGAGTCGGGGATTTCCGAATTCCCTAAGATCATCAATCCATAATTGCCCAGAAAATAAATTCGGGAGAAATCCAACATTTCGCTCGACATTTCACCGGCCTCTAATGCACCGCCGATCACATCGACCTGATGAACCGCCAGAGCGGCCGGCAGACCTTCATAAGCGATTTCGATGTTTTCGACCGCGACGCCCATTCGGCGCCCGATTTCTTGCATTAAATCGATATCCAATCCGGTCAATTCACCGGCTTCGTTATGATAAACAAAAGGGAAAAAATCGGGGGCGACTCCAAAATACAGGATTCGATTTGTTTTCACTGCCGACAGATGATCATCTTCCGCAAACCCGTTCGTAACAGTCAGAAAGATCAGCAAAATTGAGATTTGAAGCCAGAACCTTTTTTTCAAAACCAGCTCCTTTTCTTAAATCGAAACCCGGAAAAATCCGCTCAAAAAAAGACATTCATAATTAGATTATAGCATTTTGCACTAAATCAGGTTAACATTATGCGAAATAAAAGAAATCGGCAGCAACAAATATCTTTGATCAAGGACTCGTTATGAAAATTCTTTATTGCGATTGTTATTCCGGAATCAGCGGTGACATGTTTTTGGCGGCGATGTTGGACGCCGGATATCCCTTGGAGGATCTTGAAAAAGTCTTTTCGCTTATCGAACTTCCGGAATATCAAAAAGTCAGTTTTCGAAAAGTGCAAAAAAGAGCCGTCAGCGCCGGTCAGGTAACGTTCGTCCTGCAGGAAGATCCCCATCATCATACCGGTGATCTCATTCACGGGCATTCGCATCGTTCCTTTGCCGATATTCGCAAGCTGATTACCGGGAGCAATCTTCCCGAATCGATTGTCGCCAAAAGTCTGCGGATTTTTGAGAAAATCGCCCAAGCAGAAAGTTCGGTCCATAACGTTCCCGTCGATGAGGTTCACTTCCATGAGGTCGGTGCAACGGATTCGATTCTGGATATCGTCGGCGCGGCGGCTGCCCTGGATTATTTCGGAATCGATCAAATCTTTTCCTCTCCGCTGCCTCTCGGCAACGGAGAAGTCATGACGCAACACGGTCTGTTGCCGATTCCGGCTCCCGCAACCGCTTGGTTGTTACGGGATATGCATGCCAAAATTAAACCTTCTTCCGTCGCCAAAGAGCTGGTTACCCCCACCGGAGCCGGCATTTTGGCTGCCTTCGCCGAATTTGACCAACCGGAAATGACTCTGACTCATTACGGCACCGGTGCCGGTTCGGCGGATTTTCCCCACCCGAACATTTTGCGTGTGTTTATCGGGGATTCCGAAACGGAATCCGAGTCCTGCATCGAACTCTCCACCAATCTGGATGATATGACACCGGAACAATTGGGATCGGTTTTAAATCGGATCCTGGAAGCGGGAGCGTTGGATGCATTTTTCACGCCGATTCAGATGAAAAAAAATCGCCCGGCCGTTCAATTGTCGGTTATCGCCAACCGTGCGGATGAGGATAAAATCAGCGAATTAATCCTGAGGCAGACAACTACGTTGGGCGTACGCGTTCATGCCGTTCGCAGACACAAAGCGGATCGCAAAATCGTCACTTTGGAAACGGAATTCGGACCCGTCCGCGCGAAAACAAAAATCATGAACGGGGAGACGCTTTCCGTTCATCCCGAATATGATGAATGTGAGCGTATTTCCGCACAGACGGGACTTCCTTTACTGGAAGTGCAACGGCGAATCTTAAAACACGTTTGATCCTGTTCAAAAGCTGATACGGGGATGAACGCCGACGGGATACAGGGAGTTGTCGCCTGAGAAGCTTAAATGTTTCTTAAATCAGGTGCCTCATGTTTGCGAATCTTCGGCATTCGAGCATCCAGATATCCCATGGATAATCGATTCTTTTCATCGATTGGAAATGAGCGAAAACGGACGGACGGATTGACAACCCTTATTAAAAAAGAATACAATAAGAAAAAGGCACCATAATTTATTACCGGACAAAGGGTAAACAATATGAAAAGATTTTCACCGTATGAAAGTGGACAGGGAATTTTAGAATATGTGTTGATCATTATCTTGGTCGGAGTAATCATTTATGTCCTGCTTACACTTCTCGGACCGGCTATCACTCAATTCATACAAGATTTGGCAGCGCCTGTTTAAAAGGGATAATATGCGGGAATGGTGAATACCCATCTTCGGCAGAACCAAAAAACAATTGCATGGGAAATCCTGGATTGGATTTTCCCGCCGTCATGCTGCGGATGCGGAATCAAAGGAGCAGTCATTTGCCCGAGCTGCCGAAAATCCTTAACTTTGCTCGAAGAACCTGTTTGCCGAATTTGCGGAAAGCCTTTCGATCCGCTGGATGGGTGCAAAACCTGCCGGTCGCAAGAGATGCGTTTTACTTCCGCCAGAGCCGCCTTTTTATATCAGGGGATCGTCAGAGAAGCGATCCATCAGTTAAAATATTCCGGCAATCTGGAGATTTCACAGGTATTTGCAAATTATTTATTATCTGTATACTTAAAGCAAAATTGGGAACCGGATTTTGTAATCGCCGTTCCGTTGTCAAAGGAAAAAATGAACGAGCGCGGATTTAATCAGTCCGAATGGATCGCCAAGCCGCTGGCAAAAGCGATTCGGAAACCGTATCTGAAGGGAGCCCTCCGCAAAAAACAAGACACCGATTCTCAAGTCGGATTGGGCCGTACGGAGCGGATAGAGAACCTGCGGGGAGCTTTTCAGGCGGAACCCATCCTGGTGAGAGGAAAAAATATTTTGGTAATCGATGACGTGATGACGACCGGCTCAACGTTCAACGAATGCGCCGGAACTTTAAAAGCATCCGGTGCGAAAGACGTTTTTTGCTTAAGTGTTGCGACGACAGATTCATTAAAAGATTGAAGTACGAATAATTATTTATTCAGGAGGAACACAAGCTCATGGAAAAGAAATCTATTATTTTCGCAAAGAACATGGAAGTTTCTGATCGGGTTGAGGAATATATCAATAAGAAAATTGTAAAAATTGAGAAATTTCTTCCCGATGTGGATGACATGAAAGTCGACCTCGCTTATGTCAAGTCAGCCAGAAATGCCGCCGATCGATATGTCGCTCAGATTACCATCCGCGGCAAAGGGTATATTCTTCGTACAGAGGAACGCGCCGAAGATATTTTTGCCGCTTTTGACAGTTCACTGGATAAAATGCTTCGTCAGATTGATCGTTTCAAAGGGAAGCGAATTCGCGGGCGGAATGAAAAAGTTACCGCGCTTACCGGAGAAACCACCGGAGAAAAATTGGAAGGGGAAGAAGAGGAGCAACCGCTTATTGTCCGGCGTAAGAAGTTTAATCTGGTGCCGATGAACGAGCAGGAAGCCATCGAACAGATGCAGCTCCTCGGACATGATGAATTCTTTGTCTTTTATAACGGTGAAACCGCTTCGGTAAATGTGCTCTATAAACGGCATGACGGCACTTACGGATTAATTGATTGTGTTGTCGGGTAGTAAACCGAATTGATCACCGATCATCAAGGCGCCTCCGGACGGAAGCGCCTTTCTTTTTTAAACCGATTCGGTTTTCGGAAATAAAAATCGGGCAAATTTTGTCGAAAACTTCGGATCGATACGACAGGTTGTCCAAATTCAAACGCTTATATAAAAATGATCCGGTGCCTGAAGTCTTCCTTATTGATTATTGCGGACATTTTATGATCGGCGACCGATCTCAAAGCCGGACCAAATCTCCTCGATTCGTCGTTTTTTCGGTTAAACTTAAAAAAGGGGAGCCGCCATATGGCTGAAAAAAACGATCAATATCATCTCATTACCGAATATTTAAAAGTCTCGATTCCGGCAGATCCTGCCGGTTGTATCGAGATCACAAATCATCTGTTTGATTTGACGATTTCATCTTATGAAATCTGGATTAACGGAAAGAAAATTGATCTCTCGCTTTGCGGAAAAGATATTTGCTTCCCGCTCTTCTCCGAAATGGGAAGTACCATGCGCCTTCCCGCACCGATGCCCTTGTCGGATCAAGACGATGTTAAAATCGGTCTGAATACGGTTGAAATCGGACGATTAACGACGGGGAACCGTATTCCGGCACCGGAAAAACCGCAATCGAAACATAAGTGGAGAGTTTTACGTCTCTTTGCGAGAGATTTCGACGAAGATCTAATGGTCGATTCACAGGCTATAATCGGCCGGCGTGAAAATCAAACGTTGGGATTCTCTTTTTTCCCTTTTGATAATCGCCAAACCTATTCATTATGGTTTAATTCCGAAAACGCAGAACTGCAGCCGGCGGTCGTATCCATGCTCAAAGATATCAGACCTCAATCGTTGGGATTTCGCTTACCGGTGGATTTCGGACGTATGGAAGCGGATGGCACGGCGTTGAAATGTTTTTTGAAATTATGCAAAACGCTTGAAGCTTCTCCGCATATACGAATCGACCTCAACCATTATTGCGGCAGAGAAATCACGGAAGTTGCGCAATCGGCATTCGGGTCACTCCGGTCTGAAGATTGGTGGAAGCCCGTTTGGTATTTTGATTTCTTTGTCGGGGACGGCTTTGAATCCGGTATTTCCGCGGAAGAGACTGCAGACAAAATAAATGATCTTTCGGAAAGGCTTCGCTCTCTGAATCCCGACATAAAGATAATTTTGACGGGTGCGGATCCGTCATTGGGATCGGCCGTTCGCTGGAACGAAGAGATGGTTACAAAATGTTGCCGGAAAATCGATATCTTTGGGATCCAATGGTTGTTCCCGGGGGTAAAAGGATGGTTGCGTGGAAAAGGCCCGTTTGAAACAGAATTGGCCACGGGATATTCCGCCACGCTGGATCAGGCGTTGAGAATAACGCACGGAATGCTGCAAAATGCTTCTCCGGATCAATCGATTCCGGTTGCGCTGAGTTGTTGGTCCTATCTCAGAGCACCCTCACAAAACACCGCCGATTATCGGATTAATTTTTCAAAGCA
>JALHEL010000030.1:6670-17115 GCA_022837205.1 Leptolinea sp. | reverse complement strand
TAAAAGAGACGGAGGATGACGAAGAGGATATCTTCCTTGAAGAAGAGAAACCCAAACCGCGGCTGCTCACTTTGATTTTTGAATCCGATCCGAAAATCAACCCGGATGTATTGGTTCGCCGGATGCAGCGGATCCACGGGATGGTGACGGCATTTCCGGGAAATGATAAGTTTGCTTTTTTAATTCGTGAATTCGATCAGGTTCATTTGGTCGAATTTCCGGATTCCGATACAAAAATATGTAATGAATTGATCAATGCATTATCTCAGGAACTCGGTGAAAAAAACGTCCGAGTGGAAGAGGGTTGAATTGCATATCCTATCATAGCTTTTTCGATCCGATGATAAAATTTAGTCTATATTTTGATAAAGCGGTAAGAGAAAGGATAAACGAATGGAATTAATGGAACCAGAAACCCCGATCCGATCTATAGCGGTTTTGACTTCCGGAGGAGATGCGCCGGGAATGAATGCAGCCATCCGTGCGGTTGTCCGTGCGGGAATCTATAAAGGGCTGAAAGTTTATGGCGTTCAGGACGGATTTAAGGGGTTGATTAACGGTGACTTTGTACCGCTTGGAAGACGAGACGTCAGTGGCATATTAAGTCATGGAGGTACGTTCCTGCGCACGGATCGCAGCAGCGAAATGAAAACTCCATATGGTCAACGTGAAGCAGTTCGGCAATTAAATAATGAGGGAATCGACGGCTTGATTGTGATCGGCGGTGACGGGTCTATGGCCGGAGCAAAGGCACTCTGTGATGAAGGAACCCGTGTCATCGGTATTCCGGGAACGATCGACAATGATGTTTGGGGAACGGACAGTTGCGTCGGTGTCGATACGGCACTGAATACGATTATGGAGGCCGTGGATAAAATCCGCGATACGGCGGCATCTCACACCCGCGCATTTTTAGTTCAAACAATGGGTCGCGAGTGTGGCTATCTTGCCGTTCAATCCGCTATGATTTCCGGTGCTGAAATGGCGCTTATTCCGGAGGATCCCGTTTCGGTGGAAGAGATTGCTCAAACGGTTGAAAACGCTTATAAACGAGGCAAAAGACACTGCATCATCATTATGGCGGAAGGGTATCCGATCCCGATGGTGGATTTGGCAAAGCAGCTGGACGAAATGGATCTGGGTTTTACCACCCGTTCGATCAATTTGAGTTACGTCCAACGCGGCGGATCTCCTACTTCGTTTGATCGAATATTGGCTTCTCGAATGGGATATGCTGCGGTTGAATTAATCAGTTCCGGACAGACTTCCTTAATGACTGCGATGCAAGGGCGGGAAATTATCGGACTTCCTTTAATCGATATCGTCGGGAAACATCGTCCTATTTCGGAAGAATATTTACATATTTCGAATATATTATCCCGATAATTGCATCAAATTAAAAAACGATTGATTGTTACGGATCAAATTTAAAAAACCGATCGGATCGTCCGATCGGTTTTTTTGTCGGTTAAAAAAAGAAAGTAAATGATATTTGTCTATAAAACTCATTACCTTTGAAGAGGTTATTTTTATGGATGACTTTTATAATTAAGTTTAATGGTACGAACAGGTAAATCCTGAAAATCGGTAAATCAATAAAGGAGAATTGTATGAAAAAAGTGTATCTTTTGGTCGTATTCGTTCTGCTTGCGCTTTTAGTTGTCCCGGTTGCCGCTCAAGAGGCTGAACCAGGCGCAAAGCTGGTCATCGAAAGCTGGCGTCAGGATGACATTCCGATTTGGAATGATGTCATTATTCCGGCTTTCAACAAAATCCATCCGGAAATCCAAGTAATATTTCAGCCCACAAAGCAGGAAGATTACAATGGTCAACTGAATACCCGACTTGCCGGCGGAACCGCGGGTGATTTGATTACCTGTCGTCCATTTGATCCTTCTCTGAAATTATACGAGTCCGGATATCTCGCAAATCTGAACGATTTGCCGGGAATGCAATTTTTTGACAGTTCTGCCAAAGTTGCCTGGACGACCGATGACGGATCCGTCACTTATTGTGTCCCGATGGCATCGGTAATCCACGGGTTTATGTATAACAAGACCGCTTTTGAACAAAAAGGCTGGAAAGTGCCCGTAACCAAAGATGAATTTTGGGCATTATTGGATGCGATTAAAGCCGACGGTGAATATATTCCTTTGGCGATGGGTACTCATGACTTATGGGAAGCGGCGACCATGGGTTGGTATAACATCGGCGTTCAGAATTACAAAGGCGAGGAAGGTCGTTTGGCTATCATCAACGGAACCGCAAAATTCACGGATCCTCCGTATGTAAAGACTTATGAAGAATTAGCCAAATGGGCACCGTATTTACCGGAAGGATATCAATCCGTCCAATATTCCGATGCGCAACAACTCTTCACGATGGGGCGAGCTGCCATTTATCCGACCGGTTCATGGGAAATTTCAGTCTTTGAGCCGATGATCAACGGTGCGTTTGAAATGGGAGCTTTCCGAGTTCCGAAGGATAACGCCGATGATCCTTGCTATATCAGTGATCATACCGATATCGGTATCGGCATGAATGTTGCCACGAAATATCCGGAAGCTGTAAAGATCTTCCTGAACTGGGTTGCCACTCCGGAATTTGCCACACTCTATGCAAATAACATGGTCGGATTCTATCCGTTGGCAAAGATTGACTATACAATCGATAATCCGGTGGCGCAGGAATTCCTGTCTTGGCGGAAAGATTGCCAGTCCAGCATTCGTATTTCCGCTTCCATTATCGGACGTGGCGAACCGGGGATGGATACCGATATTTGGCAGACTTCTGCCAATGTTATAAACGGTACGATGACTCCGATGGAAGCTGCGCAGTATGTCCAGGACGCTTTGGCGAAATGGTATAAACCGCAGCAGAAGTAAACGATAATCTGTAACAATTAAAATTCAATTACAAAAAGGGAGAGTCTTAAAGTCATTTGACTCTCCCTCTTTGCAATCATTTCCGTTTTTTAAAGCTTGAACGTAAAGGATAAATTGTTTGGATTTTGATCCGATATCTATTTTTATAAAAAAAGTAATTTGATGAATTTGTCCCAATTTGGAAACTTTTCAGGATGTTGAAAAAGAATTGAGAATTTTTTATCAAATAATTTTTAAATCACTGCTGAAAGGAAGAATGCCTGTATGAATGCTACCCGTAAAGTCCGCAAACCGTTTCCATGGCATTTGGTTGTTTTTATCGCTCCGGCCTTGATCATTTATGTTATTGTGATGGTTATTCCTCTTTTGGATTCCCTGACATTAAGTTTCTTTACGGAAGATCCCAATAATGCTCGAAATACAATTTTTGTCGGAATTCAAAACTATAAATATCTGTTTACCGATAAGTATTATGCTCCGATCTTCTGGGGAGCCTTCAAAAATAACATTGTCTTCTTCCTTATTCATATGTTGGTACAAAATCCCATCGGTCTGCTTTTGGCATCGGTCCTTTGTAAAGGCGGTAAAATTCGGAATTTCTTTCGGACCGTTCTGTTTATTCCGACGATTTTATCGTTTGTATTGGTGGGCTTTGTTTGGAAACTGATCCTGAGCCCGGTTTGGGGCGTATCCAAAACGATTCTCAATATATTCGGACTCGGCGGGCTTTTCCGACCCTGGCTGGGCTTGGAAGAAACGGCGTTGATAACCTGTTCATTAATCTCCGTCTGGCAATATATCGGCACGCCTATGATTTTGTTCTATACCGCATTGATTGCCATCCCGGATGAATTGACGGAAGCGGCGTATGTGGACGGTGCCAACGCTTGGCAGATTTTTTGGCGGGTGAAATTTCCGTTGATCTTACCGACGGTGGGCTTGGTGGCAATGATGACCTTTGTCGGAAACTTTAATGCATTTGATCTGATCTATACCATGCAAGGAGCGTTGGCGGGGCCGAATCTTTCGACGGACATTATGGGAACTCTGTTTTATCGTACCTTTTTCGGGCAACAACAGCAGATGCCCAATCAAACGCTGGGCGCGACGATCGCAGCGATGCAGTTCATTATTATCCTGATCGGTGTTGTTATTTATATGATCTGGCAAAAACGCACCACCACTTATGAATATTGAGGAGGAAAAAATGACCGCAACCGAGTTAAACAAGAAAAAAGGCGCCTCTGTCTCTTATCGGATCATTTCATGGCTGCGAAGTGCCGGGCCTATTCTATTTTTGATTTTTTGGAGCATTATCGCATTATTCCCAATTTATATTATTTTGGTGAACGCGTTTAAAAATCGGAATGCGATATTTAAATATCCGTTTAATATCCCCAATGCCGAAACTTTCAGCCTGATCGGTTTTGAAACAGTAAATAAACGAGCGAATTTTGCCCGATATTTTACCAATAGTATTGTGGTCACGGTAGTATCGTTGGCGATTACTTTATTAATTGCCACCATGGCATCTTTCGCTTTATCGCGCTATAAATTCAAAGGAGCTACTTTATTAAGTCTGATCTTTTCCATCGGCATTATGATACCCATCCGGCTTGCGACCGTAGGGATTCTACGGCTGATGGTGAATTGGTCCTTAACAAATACGTTGCTTTCCTTGATTATCGTTTACATCGCACAATCTTTACCGATGGCGATCTTTATTCTTTCTTCATTTATGAAACAGATTCCGCAGGAATTAATTGATGCGGCAAGGGTGGACGGAGCCAGCGAATATCGGATTTATTGGATGATTTTGCCTCTGATACGACCGGCGCTGGGGGCAATCGGGATATTTTCGATGATACCGATTTGGAATGATTTGTGGTGGCCGCTGATTTTGGCACCGAGTGCGGAAACGGCGACGGTAACCTTGGGCGCGCAACAGTTCCTCGGCCAATATATGACGGATTGGAATGCGGTATTGGCATCGTTGACCATGTCCATCATTCCCATTCTGATCTTTTACCTGATATTCTCCAAACAAATGATCAAATCGATCACATCGGGTGCGATCAAATCATAATCCAATGAAAAGACGGAAAGAGAGGGAACACGAATGAAAGTAGGAATAGTCGGTACCGGTTCGATGGGTTCCACCCATGCCATGGGGTGGGCGGAAACGGATGCAGAAATTGTCGGTTTCTGCGCGGAATCCGTTCCGGAAGCCGAACCGCTCGCCAAGAAATACCATACAAAAGTTTTTGAGAAGCTGGATCAATTGTTGTCCGAAGCGGATATTGTTGATATTTGCACTCCCACTTATTTGCATCCGACTCAGGTGAGACAAGCGGCCAAAGCCCGAAAGCAGATTATTTGTGAGAAACCGTTGGCGTTGGACTGGCAATCCGGATTGGAAATGCTGAGGGCTTGCGAGGAAGCCGGAGTCAGACTGTTGGTTGCGCAGGTTGTCCGATTCTTCCCCGAATATGCAGCGGCTAAAGAATTGGTCGACAGCGGCCAAATCGGGAAACCCGGAACGATTCATTTGCGCCGCTGCAGTTATCGTCCGAAAAAGCCCTCGAATAATTGGTTCCTGGACGAACAGAAATCGGGCGGCATTCTGATGGACCTGGCAATTCATGATTTTGATTATGCAAGATGGGTGGCGGGAGATGTTCGGACGGTCTATACTCAGAAAGTCAGTTCTTTGGATCCGTCCTCACCGATTGATTTCGGATTGACCATTCTTACCCATGAAAACGGGACGCTGACTCATGTCACCTGTGGCTGGGCATATCCCCCTCCGAATTTCCAGACGGGTTTTGATATCAATTGCGAACGGGGAGCCGTCCATTTTGATTCCGAAGAAACCATGCCGATTCATAATCTGATTCAAACCGATAAAGATGCTCCGGATGTCGCATTACCGGGGAGCCCGCTGGCGGAAAGTCCTTATACGAGCGAAATTAAGGAGTTTTATCGGGCGATTTGTTACGGAGATGAGATACGGGTAACGGGAATGGACGGCGTCAAAGCCGTTCAGATCGCTTGCGCGGCGCGGGAATCCGCCCGGACCGGAGAACCGGTGCAAATCAAACCGCTGGAAGGAGTTTTGAAATGATTAAGATCGGGATCATGAGTTTTGCACATTTGCATGCGGAAGCCTATATTCAGAATATTCGTTCGATCCCGGGGGTGGAATGGATCGGATTCGTTGACCCGGACAGCGATCGAGTGAAACAATTCTCCGAACAATTTCGGACATGGGGAACGAGCGATTTTGATGAGTTCTTTGCCAAGAAACCGGACGGTGTGGTGATCTGCAGTGAAAACAACAACCACTTGTCGATGGTGGAAACGGCGATCGCCGCCGGCGTTAAAAATATCTGCTGCGAAAAACCGCTTGCCACCACCTTGGAAGATGCCGAAAAGATTGTTTCATTAACGGAATCAAAAAAAATCAATCTGATGACCGCATTTCCGATGCGCTTTTCCGCTCCGATCGTCGCGGTAAAAGATCAGTTGGATCGGGGAGTATACGGAAAAATTTACTGTTTTCGTTCGGAAAATGAGGGTCAGATGCCATCCCTCCACCGAAAATGGTTTGTGGATAAAAAATTGGCGGGCGGCGGAGCCTTACAGGATCATTTGGTACATTTGACCGATCTGTTTCGTTGGATCACGAAGTCGGAAGTGGACAGCGTTTATGCACAATCGAGCCAATGTTTTCACCGCGGTGAAGTGGATGTGGAAACGGCCGGGATGGCGATGCTGCATTTCAAAAATGACTGCTTTGCCACAATTGATTGCTCCTGGTCCCGCCCGGATTATTATCCGACTTGGGGAGGCTTGAATTTTGAAGTGGTTACCGATCGCGGAGCGGTTCAGGTGGATGCGTTTCGCCAAAACTTATCCGTTTACCGGCATGATATACAAAATCAGGTTTGGCATTATTGGGGTTCTGATTCGAACCAGGGGATGATCGAAGAATTTGCGGCTTCCATTCGCGAGGAACGCCCCGCATGTATCACGGCGACGGATGGGCTTCGCGCGGTGGAAGTGGTTCAAGCCGCTTATGAATCCGCAGCTTCGGGGCAAACAGTGAAGCTGTAAGGTCTTTTTCCAAACCAACCATTTATGACGGCTTATGGTTTCGCGTAGTTATTTGAATCAAATAAATATCAAAAACATTCCGCTTTCAGCCGATGTAGTCCGAAAGCGGAATGTTTTATATTTAAACTGACGTTACAATTAATTGATAAAGAAAGTGAGGAAATGTCATGGATGTAAAAATTACCTGGTTGGGGCATTCAGCCTTTCTGATCGATTTCGATCATTATAAAGTTCTGTTGGATCCTTTTTTAACCGGAAATTCGAATGCCGCCATACCGGCAAAAAAAGCGGAAGCGGATCTTATTTTAGTCAGTCACGGGCACAGTGACCATGTCGGAGACGCGATTGAAATTTCCAATCGTTGTCATGCCCCGATTTTGTGCAATTTTGAATTATCGAATTGGTTCGCGAAACACGGCGCGGTCAATACGATGCCTATCTATGTCAGCGGAACGCGTGCATTCCCCTTCGGAACGGTGCGGGCGACGATCGCTGTGCACGGTTCAGGAACTCCGGACGGAACGTATGGCGGGTTGGCATTGGGATTTATTTTAGCAACCCACGATCAGCAAAAAAAGATTTACTTCGCCGGAGATACGGGTGTTTTCAGCGAAATGTCTTTGATCGGTGAAGATGCGGTGGATGTCGCTTTACTGCCGATCGGAGATATTTTCGTGATGGGCTTATCTGAATCGATTCGGGCATTGAAAATGATCCGGCCTAAAAATGTGATTCCCATGCATTACGATCCCGGATTGAATCTCGAAGGTTGGAAGCGGGAAGTTATTGAAACGTCCGGAGCCAAACCGATTGTTCTGAGAAGCGGAGAAAGTTTCGATTTATAGCCGGAAAATCCGATTGTAAAACGATTATTTCAGATCGATTTCGCCGGCAAGCATCTTCGCGCGCTGCCAAGGGGAAGCGTCGGAAACATCGGCAACCAGTCCGCGCAGTTCATAAACCTGATCGCGCAATTCCGCCGCCCGTTCGAAGTCCAGATTCTTGGCTGCCTCTTTCATTTCTCTTTCCAGGTCTGCCAAGATGTGTTTCAGTTCGTTCTTCGGCAAATTCTTACGAGTGGTTTTATAATCCGCCTTCTCATCCGCTATCGCGTTGGAAACGGTTAATCGCTCCGAAAGATCATATATTCCTTTGACAATTGTCATGGGTGTAATATGATGTGCCTCATTATATGCCTGTTGTTTTTTGCGGCGGCGATTGGTCTCGTCGATGGCATATTTCATTGAATCCGTCATTTTATCCGCGTAAAGAATGACTTTACCGTCCACGTTACGGGCTGCCCTGCCGATGGTTTGAATCAGTGAGACGCCGGATCGTAAAAAGCCTTCTTTATCCGCATCCAGAATCGCCACCAGTGAAACTTCCGGCAAATCCAACCCTTCGCGCAGCAAGTTAATTCCGACAATCACATCATAGACGCCGGTACGCATATCTCGCAGGATGGAAATCCGTTCCAAGGTATCCACTTCGGAATGTAAATAATGCACTTTTATGTCATTGTCCTTCAGATATTCGGATAAATCTTCCGCCATGCGCTTGGTTAATGTCGTCACCAAAACGCGTTGATTGGCGGCGGTCCGCTTACGAATTTCGCCGATCAGGTCATCAATTTGACCCTTTGTCGGTCGAACTTCAACCTGCGGATCGACCAACCCGGTCGGACGAATGATTTGCTCGGCGATTTGTTGGGAATGTTCCAATTCATAAGGCCCCGGTGTGGCACTGGTGTAAATGGTGTATCCCATTGTTTTTTCAAATTCTTCGAAAGTTAACGGGCGGTTATCCAAAGCGGAAGGCAGGCGGAAGCCATATTCGGCAAGAACGGATTTGCGGCTGCGATCACCGTGATACATCCCCCGAATCTGAGGGATCGTCATATGGGACTCATCGATAAACAACAGATATTCCGAAGGCAGGTAATCCATTAATGTCCAGGGGTGACTTCCCGCGGGCCGCTGATCCAAATGGCGGGAATAGTTTTCAATTCCCGAACAATAACCGATTTCCTTGATCATTTCGATATCAAATTTTGTACGCTGCTCGATCCGTTGCGCCTCAAGCAAGCGGTTATTGTCTTTGAAATATTTGATTCGCTCTTCCAGTTCCGTTTCGATATCGACAATGGCTTGCTTTATGCGAGATTCTTCGGTGATATAGTGCTTCGCCGGATAGATTGCTATTTCATCCAGTGTGGTGACCAACTCGCCCGTCAGCGGATTCACTTCGGTAATCTTTTCAATCTCATCGCCCCAAAAGGAAATTCGGTAGGCCACACTATCCTCATATGCCGGAAATATTTCCAACGTATCCCCTCTGACCCGAAACGTTCCGGAATGAAAATCCATATCATTTCGTTGGTATTGGCTTTCGACCAGTTGGCGCAACAACGCGTTTCGGCGGGTGATGGTACCGACTTTTAAATTAATCACCGTTTTCCCGTAAGCTTCCGGATCTCCCAACCCGTAAATGCAGGAAACCGAAGCGACAATGATCACATCCGATCGGGAAGCCAGCGCGGCGGTCGCCGCCAGCCGCAACCGGTCAATTTCGTCGTTGGTATCGACTTCTTTTTCAATATACAAGTCATGGCGCGGGACATAGGCTTCCGGCTGATAATAATCATAATAAGAAACGAAATATTCCACGGCATTCTTGGGGAAGAATTCCTTGAATTCGGCGTAAAGTTGGGCGGCAAGGGTTTTGTTGTGGGCCATCACCACCGCGGGCATTTGTAATTGTTGAATGACATTTGCCATGGTAAATGTTTTGCCGGTGCCGGTTGCGCCCAGCAATACCTGATGTCGATACCCTTTTTGAACCCCATCTACCAATGCTTTGATCGCCTCGGGTTGATCGCCCATCGGCTGGTAAGGGGCGGTTAATTCAAATTTATTTCTCATTCTTTCTATACTCCAGAATTATTATACCGTCGCGGTTTACAGATATTTATTAATATTGTGGAAGAGAAGGATTGTAAGCCGTAAAAAATTTATAAAAAAAAAGAAGAATTTTCCGGTGACCGGAGAAGAAATAAGGTTTTATTTTTCAGGGTGTCGGAATCTCAAATTCAAAGCTGATACTCGGCCAAAGACGCACTTTTTTCAGTCGGTATGAGTGAGGTGAGAATCAATCAGATCAAGACTCGGATCAATCATCGCCGGTTTCTATCTTTTTCACCATTGTCCATGCCGGTTCCGCTTCCTCGCGGACGGCGCCTTTGTGGTCGATGAAACTCCATTTCCCGGGATCTTCGCGGAGAACGGTAAAACCGTTGCGTTCGTAAAATGCTTTGCACCGTTTGTTGGTTTTTGCGCAATTCAGAAAGACATTCTGAATATTCCGATCGCGAGCGGTAACTTCACAAATTTTTAACAGTAAGGTACCGAGTCCCCGGTTGCGGAAATCGGGTTTGACGCGAAAAGA
>JALHEL010000030.1:0-6663 GCA_022837205.1 Leptolinea sp. | reverse complement strand
ACCTGACCGATCACGCCATATTTCTCGATCTCGGCGATCCATGGAAAAGCCCGGCCGGCAAGGAAATTTCGGTAAACTTCACGGTAAATTTTCCGATATCGGACATATTCATCCCCCCATTCGATCAGAGGAAGATCCGATTCTCTCATCAAGCGAATATTGACACTGTCAAGCCAAGTTTCCATAATGATTTTCCGTGTCTGATGATATTGTAAACGGTTTATATCTCGGCGGCTGGATTTCCCGATGAATGTTTCTTGTCCAAGCTTTTGGTAAAGAGCGGCAAAATAAATTCCAATGTTTTTTCCTCTTCTTCACGGGAACTGATTTCCTCGTCGATCCATCCTTTGCGTAAGCGGTCCAAAACCGCCCCGATCCAACTTCCGGCCGGATAGGGCAACCGGCGCAGCTCCGCCCCGGTGGTAAACGGCTTAATATTTCTCCAAGTTTTCAGGAAGTTTCGAATTGTTTCATGGACTTTTTCGTCGTCGCTTAAAATATCATAGCAATAAACGGCTTCAAGCGATTGCTTTTCGAGAAAAAAGGTCACTTCGCTCGGCCAGGAATGAACCAGATCGGGCATTTTCTGACAGATTTCGGAATAAGAAAGCAACATTTTCTGGATGCGTTGAGAAAGTTGCAGGCGTTGAACGATCTCTTTAATGGTTTCCGGAGAATTTTTCCCCCACCAGATTAAGTATTTCCCTTCCAGATTGATAAATTCCGGTAAGGAAGGAAGGGTTTCCAACCAATAATCCGGCGGATCTTTTTGACTGAATTTTGTCAGGTTGGCTGTATTTTGAGAAGTCCACCGGATATTCGGATGAATTTGTTCCAACAGGCCGAGTTCTTCCAAGCGTGAAAGTCCGGCCGAAGGGGATTCTTCATGAAAGAAAAGGTCCAATTCATTCATAATTCGGCGCCCCGAAATTCGTTTGAGCAACGTTTTTCCGTCTTTCAGCAACATCATCGTATGTTTTTCGATGGTAAAGTTGAATCTTTTCTCAAAACGCACCGCCCGCAACATCCGCGTCGGATCATCCATAAAAGAGAGGGAATGCAAGACACGGATCAATTTCTGATGTAAATCCAGGTAACCGCCCCAATAATCCAATAAGTCGCCGAAATAATCCCCGTCCAAACGCAAAGCCATGGTATTGATAGTGAAATCGCGACGATGTAAATCCAATTTGATACTGCTCCGTTCCACCTTCGGCATGGCAGTCGGGTAATCATAAAATTCGGTTCGGGCGGAGATCAAATCCAAAGTAGCCGGCAAATCCGATTCGGGAGCGCCCTCGGCGGAAGGAGGGGTATTCTTTATTATCTGATCATGAATATCTTCGATGACCCATTTTGCCGTTCCGAATCGGGAATGAATACGGACTTTTCCCCCGTAAATATGCACCAGCGTCCGCGCCAAATGAATGGCATCCCCTTCGACGACAATATCGAAATCCATTACGGGTTGTCCGAGGATCAGGTCGCGAACAAAACCGCCCACAATATAAACGGGATAGCGACAATTCCAAGCGGTATCAGCCACCATATGGATCAAGGTGAGATATGAGGGAGGCAAAACACGAGTTAAAATCTGTGCATAATTGCGATTGCCGGGGACACTGCTGCGACCGGTAAGGATCTTAATCAGATCGGTACGGGTCACGATTCCGATAATCTCATGACCGTCACCATTAATGACGGGAATCTGACCCCAACCGGAAAGATTCATCATTTCTTTCAGATAATCTACCGAATCTTCCGGACGAACACTGTAATTGCCGGGGTCCATAATCGATTCGACCGACGGGGACAATCCGAAAGCCAGCGCGCGATCGACGGAACGGCGATTCAACAATCCGATCAGATTCTTATTCTTATCGACAACCGGATAGCCTTCATAGCCGTAACGCTGGATGAGTTCGGCAATTTCTTCCATCGGCATTTGGGAATCGATTAACAGAGGGCGGGTTGACATGATTTGCTCCACCGTTATCGGCGGGGTGATAAATTGCGGCAGCATCTCCAATAATTTTTCCCGCGTATTTTTTAAGACATCGGTCAATTCCTGTCCCTTTTTGAGCGGAATTAACCCGGCCGCGGCACGGGGATGACCGCCGCCGTTGAAATGTTTCATAATTTGTGCGACGTCGATTCGATCATTGGTGGCACGGCCGATCAGGCGAATCCCCCCTTTGGTCCCCAAGAGAATAAAAATCGCATCAGGAGAAAACATATCGCGTAAATGGTGGGCAACGGTGGAAAATTCGTCGTTGATATCACGAGCATCCGCTTGCGAGATGACGATCTGCTGCCCCATAATTGTCAATGTTTCGCAATTCTGCAAAAGGCGTTCGGCTAAAACTTGTTGAGGTTCCGAGAGCGGCTGGTTTAAATACCGATTCAGGATATTCAGATCCGCACCCTGATTCATCAACCAGGCGGCAGCCTGAAGATCGCGCGCGGTTGTGCTCCCGTAAGTTAAATTCCCGGTATCTTCATAAATTCCCATCAGAAGCATTACGGCTTGAATTTCATCGATCGTAACAGATTTATTTTGAAGCTTTTCCACCAGAATCGTCGTACAGGATCCGGTTCGATCAAAAAGGCACTTCCATTTTTCCGGAAGATTTAAACGGGGTTGGTGGTGGTCGATCACACAAACTTCGGTATCCGATTTAATTTTTGCCGTATTGCTGATTGCCTGGGTATCCACCACCAGAACCGAATCGACGGTCTCTTCCGCGATTTCCGCATCCGTTCGAAAATTGAAGTTATAAGCAAAATCTTTCAGAAAAGTCGCGACATTTCGATTTATCCGTTTCGGTAATATGGGGACGGCGGCGGGTTCCAGCAATGATGCCGCCAGTTGAGACGCGACTGCATCAAAATCCGCCTGCTCGTGAGTGACTATTATTTTCATCAGCCGACCGGATAATAATCTAAATCGTTCGTTTCAAGATTCAGAATACAAAAACTACGGTTGCTGCGAAAAGCTCCACCGATTGCGCCGGGATTAATCACACGGGTTCCTCCGATCTCCTCATCCCGTCTGCGATGCGTATGCCCGTGAAAGACATAATCAAAATGTCCGTTTTCGATCATCGCCTGTAAAAGGCGGGTATTATGTCCGTGAATGGCGGCGATTCTCTTCCCGCCCAAAACGTCCGTATAAATTTCGGAAGTAGAGCTGCCGGCTTGGCATTCCTGAATCGCGAAGCGGATGGCGATGGTATCCAAATCCCCGTTTCCCCAGACATGGTGAATGGTGTAATCCCGGAAGGCATCGACTGTTTCCGCCAGTGTCATATCGCCGCAATGGATAATTGTGTCTATTTTCTCTTGTTGCAACTGATTGAGGGCGGTTTGAATTCCGGAAAGATAATTATGGGTATCGGAAAGGATCGCAATTTTCATTAGATGATCGAAATAAAAGGCTCCACAAAAAATGCCAGGTTAATCTATAAGCCGCATTCTGTTCAGAGGAGATCTCGAGTTCTCCCACTGAGATGACCATCTCTCTGGGACGCACGTTACCGTGCGACTCTAGCAGCCTACCCGGAGCTCGAGGGGATCGAGCAGATCCCCGCGTGTACGCGACACGCTTCGCCCCTACTTGGCCTTGCTCCAGATGGGGGTTACCTGGCCGCCGTGTCACCACGAACGCCGGTAGTCTCTTACACTACCTTTTCACCCTTGCTCCGCTTTCGCGAAGCGGTCTATTTTCTGTGGCCCTTTTCCGGCAAGTTGCCCCGCCCCGGATGTTATCCGGCATCTTGCTCTCAGGAGTGCGGACTTTCCTCGGTGCGATCACGCCGCACCGCGGTCATCTGATTAACCTGACAATATAATCATAATCTGAATTTGGCGGTGCGTAAAGGTAAGAAATTTGTTAGAAATTCTCTCAGGCTTATATACCTTATATATCAATAACATGAGAACCAGAGCCCTTTCTTATGACTATGAGCCTCCAATTCGCATTGTAAATATTCTTTGTAATATTTTAAATTCGGCGGATAATAATAAGAAAAGGCATATCCTTCTTCGACAAGGATCCGGTTAATTGAACCTTCGCAGGTATAAACATATCTTAAATATCTTCCATAACTATCTTGATCTTTAATATCTCTCTCCGTCAGAATAAATTTATTAAGTACCAATTCCTTATTTCTTTCAGATGCTTCCGGACCGTAACATTCAATGGGTTTATAGGGATGAACGGTTTCCGGAGTATCAATCCCAATGTATCTGATTTCAGCGCCATTTTCAATAACGATCGTGTCACCATCAATCACGCCGATAACTCTATGAATTTCCCATGTCGGACTTGGTTTAGCGGAGAAATTAATCAGAAATAGTAGAAGTAGGAAATTTCTGATCATTTTTTAGAGCATAATTTTACATCTTTTTCACTGGTGGCTTCGATTTCAGGTTTCCCTTTATATAAATGGTTATAACCAGTTACAATTAGGCATTTTCCATTATACTTGCTCCAATCTTTTCCCCAAATTAATAAAGTGAAATCATTGCTCGGATATGGTGCATCGTTACAAAAAGTCGGCTGGCCTTTCACTTTGGGCTTATAAGAACAATAAGCTTTCGAGATTTTGCAGGTAACGTTTTCTCCTATTGGGGCATTTGAGCATTCCTCAATCACGGTTTCAACAGTCTGTACTGAGCTGTTTATTCTTAAGGTTTCTGTCATCTTGGCAGGTGATAGTGCCCAAATGCTTATAAACACAATCAGTATTGAAAAAGATCTTTTATTCATGGCAATGCTCCTCCTAATCTTAATGTCGTTTAAAGCTGGATAAGAGACTATAACATCATATAATTATTATTCATTCAAGATATGTTTAATTATATAAAAATAATCCTTGATTTTCAATAATTTACGACTTTATTTTTATGAGGAAAATATTGTTTCCTAAAATGGAACGATTTTTATATCGGAATTCACAGATGTCAATAACGAAAATGAGAAGGATCAACGATTCTTGTGATCAATTTCCTGAAAAAGGAAAAACGAGAATAAGCTGAGATAAAATTTCATCAATTAGGAAAAGAAACATGAAACGAATCGAGGAATTTGATGGATCCTTTTATCGATATTTCTAACACAACCATTGAAAGCGAACGACTGATTCTCCGCTATTGGCAGATGGGTGATCTGAGTGATTTTTATGAATATGCATCTGTTCCGGGAGTTGGAGAGATGGCCGGTTGGAAGCACCATGAAAGCATGGAAGAATCTAAAAAAATACTTTCGCTTTTTATGGAAGAAAAAGATGTATTTGCGATTGTTTCCAAAGCGGAAGAAAAAGTTATCGGCTCACTGGGTTTGAAAAAATCATGTACTGAAGCATTCCCGGAATATCAGAAACTGAAAATGAAGGAAATCGGTTATGTGCTCTCGAAAGATTATTGGGGGAGAGGTTTGATGACCGAAGCTGTGCGGCGAATCATCCGCTTCTGTTTTGATACTGAAGGGATTGAAGCTTTGACAGTCGGACATTTTATCGATAATTATCGCTCTAAGCGTGTCATCGAAAAGTGCGGATTTCAGTATGTCGGATCGGGTGAATTTTATTCCTCGCAATTACAAAAAAGTTTTCCGGAAATGCGATATATCTTATTGAATTCTCCGAATCCGATGTGAATCTGAAATTCTCTCATCAATCAAATTGTCTCTGTTGTAGTCGTATTTGAGACGATGCGATTGGTTCGATTTTTTTATGCGGCGATAACGTAGGGGCAGGTTCCAAAACCATCCAACATAACCACGCATCGTAGGGGCAGGTTCCAAACCTGCCCGAACCCATTCGGATATACCCCCGTAGGGGCGGGTTCTAAACCCGCCCGAAATGTGCATTGGCCAATCGGATTTTATAAGATACGTGACCGTAGGGGCAGGTTCTAAACCTGCCCGAAACGTGCATTGTCCAATCGGATTTTATAGGATACGTGACCGTAGGGGCAGGTTCCAAACCAGCCCGAAATGTGCATTGTCCAATTGGTTTTTATTGAAATGTGAACGTAGGGGCAGGTTCCAAATCTGCCCGAAACGTGCATTGTCCAATTGGATTTTGCAGGATACGTGACCGTAGGGGCAGGTTCCAAACCTGCCCGAAATGTGCATTGGCCAAATAGATTTTGTAGGAGACGTGACCGTAGGGGCAGGTTCCAAACCTGCCAAAAAAATACGAGGAATATGTTTAATTGGAATAGGCATATACGATTTATGCAAATTAATCTTTAATAAATTCGACTTATCAATGATCCTTGCGATGATATTTATAAAATGCCATCCTTCAGCGTATTAAAAAACAAGATAATTTACCGGATATATTTTCTACCCCTCTTTTTTTTCTGAAAACATCCTTAGGATATAATCATTGAGAGCGAACCATTTATTCTTATTTTTGATATTCAGACCTTTAAATGCCGAAATACTAACGACTGTTTTCTATGATTTGTGATTTATTCCTTCAAAAAATATGACAAAGCAGATACTTGTATGAGCTATGATCCGGCTGTTCACCACCGTCGTTCGATTCGTTTGCGAGGCTATGATTATTCTCTTATAGGTTCATATTTTATTACGATATGTACGTACAACCACGATGCCTTATTCGGCAAAATCGATGATGGAGCAATGCAATT
>JALHEL010000388.1 GCA_022837205.1 Leptolinea sp. | reverse complement strand
CGGAGAAGCCTGGCTGATCAAATTAAGCAGCGATACAGGGTTTGATACTTCTCATTTAATGGACGCAGACGCATACCGAAAATATTGCGAAGATCGAGGTTGAACCATGTTTATTCCGCATACGGACGCCGATCGTGAAAGTATGCTGGCAGCGATCGGGAAAAAAGACCTGAACGAATTATTTGATGTCGTTCCGGAAAAATATCGTTTTCCGAAATTGAATTTACAACCGGGATTGACGGAACCGGAAGTCACCTTTCTGCTCGATGAAATTTCATCAGCCAATCTGTCCCTGGATCATACAGCCTGTTTCACCGGTGCCGGTGCTTATCATCATTATATTCCCGCCGCAATCGATAATCTCATCAGTCGCGGCGATTTTTATACCGCTTATACCCCTTATCAACCGGAAATCTCGCAGGGTACATTGCAAGCCGTTTACGAATATCAAAGTCTGATGGCTCGATTAACCGGCATGGAAGCCGCCAACGCCTCTCATTATGACGGTGCGACAGCCTGCGCCGAAGCCGGAATTTTGGCTTATCACCAATACCACGGGAAAAGGAAGAAAATTTTGGTATCTGCGGGACTGCATCCGCATTACCTGCTAACTCTGAAAACCTATCTGCAGGATTTCGACGGAATACAGATCGAATGTCCGAAAGCCGCATCCCTTGATGAAATTAATCCGCAACGGTTGGAAGAGAAAATAGATACGGATACCGCGCTGGTCTTGGTTCAATATCCGGATTTCTTCGGACAAATTCAGGATTTCAGCGAGCTTGCAAAAGCCGTTCATGAAAAAGGATCCTTACTCTGTGTCTGTATCAACCCCATTGCATTGGGGCTGCTGAAAACTCCCGGTGAGATGGGCGCCGATATCGTCGTCGGTGAAGGTCAGCCGCTGGGAATCCCGCTTTCTTACGGCGGCCCTTACCTCGGAATATTCACCACACGAAAAGAATTAATCCGCAAAGTGTCCGGAAGAATCGTCGGTGAGACGGTAGACAATCGAGGGCAACGGGCCTATGTGCTGACATTAACAGCCCGAGAACAACACATTCGGCGGGAGAAAGCCACCTCCAATATTTGTTCCAATCAGGGATTAAATGCATTGACTGCAGCCATTTACCTTTCATTGCTCGGTCGGGACGGATTACAGGCAGTGGCAAAATTATGCTACGATAAAGCGCACTATGCCGCAAAGGAGATCAGTAAGATTCACGGATATCGTATCCTGAATCAACGGCCTTTCTTCCATGAATTCGTCGTATCCTGTCCTCAGGCGCCATCAGATATAAATCAACATTTACTGGATCACGGAATGATCGGCGGATATGATCTCTCCGAAGAATATCCGATGCTGGGGAATGCTATGCTGATTGCGGTGACGGAAATGATCAATAAGGAAGATATTGATGATCTCTGCGAACTGCTGAAGGAAGGAGAGCATCATGGACGCCACTGAGAAAACGATTTTTGAACTTTCGGCGAACGGCAGAAAAGGTTTTCGCTTCCCCTCATCGGATGTACCGGCAAGTGATTTGCCGGAATCTTTACTGCGAAAAGAGTTGCCGCTGCCGGAACTTTCCGAGGTAGACGTCGTTCGTCATTACACGCGTTTATCCCGCCTTAACTATTCTTTGGACAACGGAATGTATCCGCTGGGTTCCTGCACCATGAAATACAATCCGAAAATCTGCGAGAAAGCTGCCCGAATATCCGCATTTGCCAATCTGCACCCTTTACAACCGATCGAATCGGTACAGGGAGCGATCCTGATTCTTTATGAAATGCAAATCATTTTACAGGAAATCAGCGGATTCCCGGCTTGTTCGCTTACGCCGGCCGCCGGTGCACAGGGAGAATTCGGCGGCGTGAAAATGATTGCCGCTTCGCTCCGCGACCGCGGGGAAATGCAAAGAAGGATTATGTTAATCCCGGACAGCGCACACGGGACCAATCCGGCTTCATCCGTCATAAG
>JALHEL010000387.1 GCA_022837205.1 Leptolinea sp. | reverse complement strand
ATTTCTTCAAAGGTATAACCTGTCATACCGCGGAGACCGGGGGTGATAGGTTTATAAATTTTAACTGCCATTATTCAACTCCTTCGAAGAACGGAATCTTATCACCGGCAGCCAGTGTCACAATTGCCTTTTTCATGACAGGCTTCTTGAGAAATAAGCGACGGTTTTTGGTATTCCGTTTGGATTTTCCGGGCGTTCGAATGATATTAACCCGAACCACATTCACTTTAAAAATGGATTCAACTGCTTCTTTCACCATCGTCCGGTTGGCGTCAGGATCTACTTCAAAAACATACTGATTCAGTTTGAAAGCCATTTCATTTGTTTTTTCGGTAATTAAGGGACGGCGAAGGATTTCAAAATCTGTTGTCATTTTCTCCTCCCTATCCTAAAAATGAATTAATTGTCTCGATAGCCGCCACCGGAATGACGATTCGATCGAAACGCAACAAATCACGAATATTTAAATAATTTGCCAACAAGATCTTTGCATAAGGCAGATTATTGGTTGCGCGAATGACATCGACGCTGGATTCCTTATCGGGAATCAGAATCAATGCGCTGTTATCCCCCACCAGCAGAGATAATGCATTTGCCATCAGGCGTGTCTTCGGTTCATCGAGTTTTAACTCATCAACCACAACGATTTCGGAATCGTTTGCTTTCACGCTTAACGCAGACCGCAAAGCCGCTCTTCGCATCTTCTTTGGCATATCCTGAGTGTAATCACGCATATGCGGAGTATGAACCCGTCCGCCGCCTTTCCACTGAGCAGCGCGGATGGAACCTTGTCGAGCCCGACCGGTTCCCTTTTGTTTATAGGGTTTCCTGCCGCCGCCGGCGACTTCATGCCGTACCTTGGTTTCATGTGTTCCAAGACGAGCATTGGCCATTTGGCGAACATATGCCTGATGCATCAAGTCCATGTATATCGGGGCCGCAAAAATCGTTTCCGGAAGTTCGATCTGGTTGACGACTTCGCCCTTCATATTCTTGACATCGATTTTCATAATACTTCTCGCTCCATGTTTTCGGTAAACCCGTTAAGATTTACGGGCATCCCTGATCATAACAAGACCGCCGCGTGCGCCGGGAACAGCGCCTTTGACGCCGATCAGATTCCGTTCCGCGTCGATGAAAGCGACTTTCAGGTTTTGTGCCGTAACACGATCATTGCCCATATGACCCGGGCCACGGGAACCCTTGAATACACGGCCTGGAGTCGTTCCGGAACCGTGAGAACCGGGAGCGCGTAAACGATCCGACTGACCGTGGGTTTTCGGTCCGCCACGGAAGTTATACCGTTTCACACCGCCTTGAAAACCACGCCCTTTACTGGTTCCGACGACATCAACCAGTTCGCCTAAAGCGAACAAATCCACAGTAACTTTGTCTCCTTCGGAGACCTGTGGATCTTTAACACGAAATTCACGCAAAAAGCGTAGCGGAGGCAAGTTGTTCCGCTTTAAATGACCCTTTTCAGCATTCGTGATTCGTTTCGGTTTAACCTCTTCGAACCCCAACTGCACCGCGCTGTACCCATCGTTTTCCTGAGTGCGCAACTGGGTAACATAGCAAGGCCCAGCTTCGATGACGGTGATCGGAATTGCAACACCATTCTCATCGAAAATCTGGGTCATGCCGATTTTCTTGCCGAGTAGCCCTTTAAACATTCTCTGTTTTCTCCCCTTTTAAGGTTATATATAATATTCGAAGGTTTCGTAAAAAACCTTTTCTCAAGATTGTCAGCATGGGCTTAGCTGCATCATCTTGTCCACAGTCAGTCAATCCGCTTCTGCCACACCAGTGGATTTTTGTCGTGCGCATACGGTCGAATTCTTGACGTGCGATATCGGTTCGCTTTGGCATCTATCAAAGCAAACTGCGACATTATATCATAAGTTTAAAATTTTGTGGAATTTGATGTGAAGTCGGACTGCGTTTCAAATTTCCATAGTCAAGGGAAAATGACAAAAAAAGGGAAGTTCCA
>JALHEL010000386.1 GCA_022837205.1 Leptolinea sp. | reverse complement strand
GGAATAAGAAAATAATATTTCCTGAAAGTAGAAAACGAGCTATTTTAAACTGCCTTAATCACATTGAGGAAAATGCAACTATTTCCGCAGATGGAAAGCCATCAATTACGATGGATATTCTCATCGATTTTGCAGAAGAAATTTTAAGTGAATATCTTCCAGTGAGTGAAAATTTCCCAGAAAGAACAAAAAAGGGTATTGTTTTTTCTGCACAAATGCGTTGGCTAAAATATAAAAAAACGACTAATCCTGAACAAAAATTAAATCTATTTGTTCGGGCATTGAAATTCGAGATTGCGAACTTGGAGAAGAGAAAATCAGAATACAGAGTATTAATGTTTTTGAATGTGGACCCGTCAACAATAAGCGAATTCGCACAGGTGAACCTTCTAGGGGAAACACTCTCACTGATTTCCTGGAATGACGTTAAAGGGATGGACACCTCAGATCTTTGGCAAGAGGTGAAATTTCAGGATCGAAAGAATCCACTCCTTTGGGACATTCCCGACTTGAATAAACCTGCTCCAGATGCAGTTTCATTTACACCATTCTTATTTGTAACAAAAACCTATGGACCAGAAGCCGCTGTTGAAATCGCTTCCAATCGAATGGATCATTTCAGGGCAATTCTTAATATTCCATCTTCATTAGGCAAATATACTCATTTTCGATCTCAGCCGAAAGCACTGTCGGAAATTCTACCCTCACCAATCTATGTAATCTTTGATGAGCATGGAAAAAGGAAATCAATATATTTCACAATCGAAAAATATGAATATAAACAGAAAAAGATTCCAAATGACCGCATCTCGTCTATTCAGTTTCTTTTATCAAAAATAACCGTAGATCATGCAGCCAATAGCACTTGGAATTACCTGATTAATATTCTTCGTCTGTACCAAAAGGCTCTCGATACCACCACAACCGAAGCAGCATTTTTAACGATGTGGCAAGTATTAGAAAACTGCATCGGTCTGGGAGAAGAACTAACGCGAAACAGGGATATTCAATCGAGGCTCTCGTTATGGCTGCAAGCAGACCCTATTACGCTTGAAATGATTGAAATCATCATTCATAAACGAAACAAACTTGTTCACTCGGGTAAATTTCTTGAAGATGGGGATCGCATATTTTTCATTCTTAAACTTATTACTGATTCAATTATTCGTCGATTCATTTACCTTGCAGACCGGAATCCAACATTACCAGAGTTGAAGGATTATATGTCCTTCTCTTCTCTGGGTGATAGTGATCTTGCGCGAAAGCAGGCTGTCATCGAAAAAATTACTAAAGAACGGAAAAGCAGGTAAGCGCTTATGATCAATCGAAATGAGATTCTAAAACCTCAATCTTGGCGCGAAGTAGCATTCGGTGACGTCGTCCGCAACGTGGATGAATCCATTCGCGACCCACAGAACAGCGGATTAGAACGCTATGTTGGCCTTGAACATATCGACCCCGAATCGTTGCACATTCAGCGTTGGGGTTTGATCTCGGAAGGCACCAGTTTTACCCGGCGTTTTCGTAAAGGGCAGGTGTTGTTTGGCAAACGCCGCGCCTATCAACGGAAAGTTGCGATGGCCGAGTTCGATGGGTTATGTTCCAGTGACATCCTGGTGTTCGAGCCCAAGGATGATCGCCTGTTACCGGAATTATTGCCCTTTATTTGTCAATCGGATGGATTCTTTGAACACGCTCTGGATACTTCTGCCGGATCGCTCTCACCGCGTACAAAGTTCAAGGAATTGGCACGCTATGAATTCCCCCTGCCGCCGCTGGACGAACAGCGCCGCATCGCAGAGATCCTCTGGGCTGCGGATGAGGTAACTGTAAACTGGTCTGAATATTTACTAAGATCAGAATCTGCAAAATGGCGTCTTTTTGATCAATTATTCTGGAAAAAGAATAAAGCTGATAATCTAGCATTACCGGATAATTGGAAACTACTTCCATTAAGTAAGTGTGTCCATGAAAGAGGTGAAACCAGCAAA
>JALHEL010000385.1 GCA_022837205.1 Leptolinea sp. | reverse complement strand
TGATCATTGAACATGAAACGCGCATTTTGCGGCTTTTTATATAATTTCACACTGACCGTTACCAAACGGTTATAAAAGGGATCCCGTTTGGGAATCATTTCAATGGTTACTTCATTTCCCGTGATAACCGGTTGAAAATTAATCCAGCCGGCAAGTAAGTCCGCAGAAATTCTGTCTACCTCTTGATTTCCATCGTTTTCTTTGACGTAAAGGACAAAATCCTGTCCCAACAGAGATTCAAGGATTTGCTTTTGCTCTGCCAGATTGGACGCGGTCGGTTCCAGTTGAATCACGGGGATATCGATCTCAGCTGTCTGCAGATTTCTCCCCAAAATCTGCAATAACGTCATCGTCATTAATCGGTCGACGGAACGCCCGCTTTTCCCGGGAGTGATGATGACTTCCGAACCCTGTAATGTGATGGAAGGCTGTTCCAAGGGCTCATCGATATATCCTGCTAAGGAAGTGATGAAGTTGAATGCAACCCGTTCGTCAAATAGCAGCACCGGCTCCAAATTCTTGCCATAAAGCAAAGCGTAGAATCGATCTTGAAGATTTTCGAAGCTCCCTTTATTCCTTCCGTAATTCCAAGCCTTCTCGACGGTAGCGTTAAATTGGATTTGCATTCCCAATTCTTCGGGAATTGCATGCCATATTCGATCTTCATACTTGAACGCAAATGCGGCTTCCGTCGGATATTTTAATTTTTCACGTAAAATGCGGTCGGCTTCTTCCTTGGTGGATCCGCCGATATCCACACCGGAAATCATGACACCTTTATAAATCTTATCCGCGTATGATTTTTGATAAATTAACGAAAAAGCGATCAAGGCGATGACGCCGAGAGTAATTCCGCTAAAAAGGATGAAAATGATTTTTTCAAGAATATTTGTTGTTTTTTTATTGTCTTTTTCCCGCTTCATACCTTGTTATTCTATTCTGCATTTGCAAAAATCGCAGAAAGATTCTTACCATAAATATAAATTTCGGTTTCATCCAAAAGGAAGCGCTCGCGATATTCCCCAAAAGTCCGGATCAGCAAATCTTCGGAGAGTCCATACCGTTTATTTTGACTGATCAATATGGCGGTCGCATTGAAAGTCGGCTCGTACCAATCTGTCTTAGATGACCACCGATAAGGAATAATCTTATCATTTTCAGCCATAATCGGAGCGGCTTGAATTCTCTCACCCGAATAATAAGAAAGAGCGTGGGTTTCCCAGTAAGTGGCATAGATTGCTTTTACACCGCGATCTTTAAGCGCATCCGCAATTTCGACATAGGACGGGTTCGTGACCGGTGCTGCATAATAGGTAACGGATACATTCCCCAATGCAAATAACAGAAGAGGAATTCCGAGCAACCATCGTTCTGATTTCCTTCGCGGCGGCATCCGCAAAATTTGTTTTCCGGCAATCAAAAGTCCGCTGAAGAAAGCCGGGCTCAGGTATCGGACAGCCGGTTCCGCCTGCGTAACGGCGGTGAAAGTAAAACTGCCGGTACAGAAAAGAAAGCCGGCAATCAGAACTTTTGTTGTCATATCCTGTTGAAAGAAATCTTTAATCGCTTTGAGAATCAAAATCAAAACAATCAGAGCAGCAACAGCTCCACTTATCTCAAAAATAGCGTCCGGTTTGCGGATTGAAAATTCATGAAAAGAAAAACCGAAAATTCTGAACCAAGTATCCGCCGTATTGCAAATATATTTTCCCCAATCGGAGAATTTTATCAACTCAAAAGCTGTTTTTTCTGTCCGGAGAAAGCCCATACGGTTAATCAATTGAATGGTGGCGACGCCCGCGACGGTTCCGAAAAGAGTGAGGAAGAATAAAATCCGATTCTTTTTTGACCGGGATTGAATCGCGTCCAAAATAAGCACCGAGAGTGCGGGAATCGCAAAGTAATAAATCACATATCCGTCCGCAATCGAAGCCATCCAGAGCAGGAAAAAATAAACGGTTCTCATGAGGAGGGATGATTTGTTTTCGGCTGCCAG
>JALHEL010000029.1 GCA_022837205.1 Leptolinea sp. | reverse complement strand
TTTTTTTTCAAACACCGATTCATTTTCAAGCCAAAAAGCTTCGAGCTGTTGGTAGAATAGTAATAGATTCTTTTAGATCAATTGAGGATTTAATGCAAAAACCTTTGGAAATTGTTGTAACGAATGATGACGGAATTTTTGCGCCGGGGATTCTGGCCTTGGCTTCAACCGCTATGAAAATCGGAAATGTTTCCGTCATAGCCCCCGATAAGAACTGGTCTGCTTCCGGGCATCAAAAAGCACTGGGGCGCCCGCTGAGGGTAGACCCGGTTTCTTTTCCTCTGGACATTCCGGCTTATGCCACCGACGGGGGGCCGTCGGATTGTGTCGCACTGGCGGGGTTGGGTTTTTTGGATAAGAAGATTGATTTGGTGCTCTCCGGAATTAACCCCACTTCGAACGTGAGCCGGGATATTACATATTCCGGAACTGTCACCAGCGCATTGGAATCAACAATCTGGAATATGAAAGGAATCGCTTTTTCGCTGGATGCCGGCGGCATTAAAATAAAGGAGATCGATTTTTCCGAGACGGAACCGATGATCTTAACGGTTGTTCGAACTTTTTTACAACATGAATTACCGCCTTTTACGATTTTGAATGTCAATCTCCCTTATAAAGTAAAAAAGCCGAATCCGGACTATGTCATCACACGGGAAGGCTCCCGATATTATCGGGATGAATTGATCCGCCAAGTCGATCCTTTTGGAAAACCGTATTATTGGTTTGGAGGAGATCCCCCGTACGGGGACGAAGAGGAAGGAACGGATTGCGGCGAGCTTGCCCGCGGGAATATCAGTATCACTCCCCTGCAACTGGATTTGACCGCCGAACAGCTAATTCCGTCTCTTCAGCAATGGGAATGGAAATAAATCGGCGGCATGATACAGAAACGCTGCATTCTTCTTTTTTCTTCTTTATTATTGTTTGTACTTTCCGGGTGCACAAACAATCCTACGGCAATCCCCGCACCTGTATACACGGCTCCTTTGCCGACTCGGATCGTTGCCACCAAAGTTATTATCCAAAATGAACCGGATTGCATCGATAATTTTTACTACGTTGATGATGTCAATTATCCGGACGGCACTTATGTGGAACCCGGACAAAAATTTCTGAAAGAATGGGAAGTGATGAATAACGGGAGCTGTAACTGGATTGACGGCTATCGGTTACGGTTTGTTTCGGGTGAACAGATGGGTGCGCCCGATTCCGTTCCGATTCCGCATGTGGAAGTCGGGAAAAAAGGGAAATTTTCGGTAGAATTTACCGCTCCGAAAGAACCTGGGACATATCGATCAATTTGGAAACCGTTTAACAATCGGAATCGTTCCTTCGGAGAAACGGTTTATTTGGAAATCGTTGTCAACGGATATCCGGCAGAATAAATTCGAAAATCGATATTACATAAAAAAAACCGCACCCCGTGCCGTTGTCTTTTATCTCGGTTGGGGGTGCGGTGCATTTTAGCAGCCATCTGCAAAATTTTATCTCATTTGCAGCGTTTTCAGATTACAATTCTTCTCTTTGCGGTTCAACCTTCCGAAAAGCAATTTCGTTTTTGTCATCCAAAGTAATCAATACTTGGTCTCCGTTTGAAAATTCTCTTGCCAATAACGCATCGGATAACGGATCTTCGATTTGTTGCTGAATCACTCTGCGCAGCGGACGGGCACCCATTTCGGGATCGAAACCATCCCGGGTTAATTTTTCCAAGGCGCTTTCGCTGACAGTCAAAGTAATCTGTTTATCGGCTAATCTTTGGTTCACTTTGCCGATTTCGATCTCCGTAATCTGCTGCATATCTTCCAAATTCAACATTCGGAAGACAACAATGTTGTCCAGACGGTTGAGGAATTCGGGGCGGAAAGATTTTTTCAGCTGATCCATCAGCTTTTTCCGCATCTCTTCATAGCTTTCCTGCTCTTCCTCATCTTTTCCTTCGATCAGATTGAAGCCGAAATTATTCTGGCGCCGGATGACATCCGCACCGATGTTGGATGTCATGACAATGATCGTATTCCGGAAGTCGACCTTCTTCCCGCGAGCATCCGAAAGGTGTCCCTCTTCCATAATTTGCAACAGCATATTCAACACTTCCGGATTCGCTTTGTCGATTTCGTCAAAAACCACAATGGAATATGGATGTCTGCGAATAGCTTCCGTAAGTTGTCCGGCTTCTTCATAACCGACATATCCCGGAGGCGCTCCTGTCAACCGGCTAACGGTATGCCTTTCCATAAATTCGGACATATCCAATTGGATCATCGCTTCTTCGCTGCCGAAAAGATATTTTGCCAGTGCTTTCGTCAGTTCCGTTTTGCCGACACCCGTCGGTCCCAGGAACAAGAACGAACCGATCGGTCGATTTGAATCCTTCAGACCGGAGCGTGATCGTCGTATCGCATGTGAAATTTCCGATATCGCTTCGTTTTGCCCGATAATCATCTTACCAAGCTCTTCTTCCATACGCAGCAAGCGCTCGGATTCTTCTTCCGCCATTTGCATAACCGGAATCCCCGTCCACATGGAAACAATTTCCGCGATATCTTCGGCGGTTACGACCGGTGCCTCTTCCCGATTCCAGATCTTACTGGCTTCTTCGATCCGATCTTCCAATACAAGACCTCTTTCATAGAGCGACGCTGCCAAATCGGCATCGCCTTGTTCGATCGCCAGCAATCCGTCCTTTCTGGTTTTGCGCAGCTCAGCCATATAATCGTCGGTGAGTGCCGTGGAAGGATTTTTATACATGCGGACTCTTGAAGAAGCTTCATCAATCAAATCAATTGCTTTATCCGGTAAAAAGCGTTCGGAAACATAACGTACGGATAATTTGACCGCCGCTTCCAAAGCTTCGTCCGAAATATTCAAATGATGATGCTCCTCATACCGCGGGCGTAATCCTTTCAAGATTTGAATCGTTTCTTCGGGTGTCGGTTCATTGACCAGGATTTGTTGGAAACGCCTCGCCAACGCCGCATCACTTTCGATGTTTTTCCGATATTCGTCGGATGTTGTCGCACCGACCACCTGAACTTCTCCGCGGGATAACGCCGGTTTCAATATATTCGCAGCGTCGACCGCAGAACCGGAAGATCCGGCTCCGACCAACATATGAATTTCATCGATAAACAATATCGCTTTGGTATTTTTTAATTCTTCAATTACCCGCTTCATTCGATCTTCAAATTGCCCGCGATACATTGTGCCGGCAACCATAGAACCGACATCCAACTGCAATACCCGCTTGTTCAGTAATTGCGCCGGAACGTTTCCTTCCACGATCGCCTGGGCTAAACCCTCCACAATCGCGGTTTTACCGACACCCGGTTCTCCGACCAATGCCGGGTTATTTTTCGTTCGCCTGGCAAGGACTTGGATAACCCGAGCAATTTCGGTTTCTCTGCCGACAACCGGATCCAGTTTCCCCGCCGCGGCTTTTGCGGTTAAATCGGTTGCCAACTGATCGATTAACGGTGAATTTGAAGTCGTTTTATCCGTCCTTTGTTTCTTTACCGGTTTCGGTTTTACTTCCTCTGTCGAATTGGATGCCGGTGCAGAATTCCCTTCTTCCAACACCCTTTTCAGCTGCTTACGAATCTGTTCGGGACTGATGCCGAGCCTTTTTAACACCGCAACCGCCCGTGAATTTTCGGTCTCAATTAAACTGAGTAATAAATGCTCCGTACTGACATAAACCTGTCCATTTTTAGAGGCTTGAATTACCGCACGCTTTAAAATATCCTGAACTTCGGCGGATAATGCCTCTTCCTGTCCCGCTTCAGGAATTCCAAGTATTTCAGTCTTCGGCTCCATCTTGGATAAGGCTTCCCGTACCCGATCTGCGCTTACATCCAAATCCTGCAAAACTTTCCCGGCGGTAGAGCCTTCAACCAATAAGAGCCCTATCAGAAGATGTTCCGTTCCGATTATCGTTTCGTTATTTTTATCAGCTTCTTGATGAGCAAGACTTAATACCCGCCTCGCTCTTTGTGTAAATCGATCTATTCCTGCCATTTTTTATCTCATTTTCTTACTATAACCGATATAACTCATCAGTTCTTCGTTATTAATTTTAACAGAATAATTTTCAAAACTATCCTGCCGAATTGTACCAGAGTTCATATCTAATATACGTTTGAAAGGGCAGTTTCGTTTGTTAGAAATCTATTAATTTCTCCGAAATTTATCGAATAGGCTTCCGATCGAGACAAATCAGGGATTCATAATGTCCCACGACCAAATCATTATCATTGAACACACTATCCGGGCGCAATTTATCCAGCATTTCCAATGTTTGAGGATCCTGTCCGCCGATTTGAGTGAAGATGCTTTTTAATATCAACGGCCAAACCGTATCTTCCCCGCTGCTCATTTTGAATGATATCCCCAGCCGCTCTTTCCGCATACCGCATCCGTAAACGCCTGCGGCTCCATCCTTTGAAATAAGATTGGGATCCCGATTCATCAGGCTGCAAAGATAGCCCGTCCCGCGAATTATATGTGGGTAACGATTGATACGCGGCAGATATACGCCAGCCGCTTCCCGCAATTTTTCATCCCGAATCGTATCGATACAAGCTAAATTTTTATAGCCGATTGCGATATTCTTAATTCCGACCGCAAAGACCGGCACACCGCAACCGTCAATGCCGACCTTTGTATTGTCCTCATTCGTTTCACTCAGCGCCATAACCGCTCTTTTTATTTCCTTCTGAGCGGGAGAATCCGGCCGCCAATAATCTTCTGTTTTTCCTCCCAATTCTCGCTGTAAAAGCATTGCTCCGGCATGCTTTCCCGCACAATTATGATAAAACTTGCGCGGCGGTAAATCTTTCTTCAATAATTCCAACTTCGCCGGAAAATAACCCGGGTAAGTTGGCTTCATTATCAACATTTCTTCCTTCAGTCCGGCTTTGGCAAAAATCGATTCCAATATGGCGATATGGAAAGGCTCGCCGGAATGCGATGCCGAAAAAATTACACTTTCTTCCTCTGTAATACCGTATTTTTTATCTAAATCACGCATGATCACCGGTAAAGCTTGGATCGGCTTGGATGCCGAGCGGTAATACACATATTCGGACGGATCACCGATATGAAACAAAACTTTTGAATTTTCATCAACGATACAGACATATCCCATATGGACATTATCGATAACTTCATTTCGATATTCCAAAATCAAAGGTTCATGAGTGGGCATTTTGATCTCCTTATACAGATTTTGATCCGGCTGAGCTGAATCAAATCATAATTCGCATCTCTATGCCAATTATGGCACGAGTATATTTTTTGTGTGCCGGTTCTCCCGCCAAACAAGTCCTGCCAACAGGATTGCCGTAAGAATCGTTATGACCATCCCGATCAATAAACCGTTGGTATAAGAAGGATCGGGGTGATTTGCCACTGTTTTTATGGTCAAATCGGTATAGGTATACGGAAAAGCCTGAAAAGCGTTCAGTACTTTCCATGTTTCCAGGTGGCTCCAAAATTCCGGAAGCCCGAATAGAAGAATCAGCAAAGGAATCGATACCGATAAAACATCAAATTTTCGTATTTCCATCGATTGTTGCATGGCATAGACAGCTTCCGCCATCAGAAAGACCAGCGGCAATATCAGAAAACGCGCACTTACACGTTCACCGGAAAACAGCGGAATCGGCAGCAGCCTGAATATTCCGTAAAACTTCCCGATTGAAAAAAGTGTCAGTACAATCATCGGAACCAAGATCGCCGGGTAGCCGGTTTCTTTCCGTCTGTTTTTCAGCCACAATATGCCGAATATCAAGAGAAAAAGGGCTCCGGATACACCGATATAGTGGTCAAATTCCCACCACCCCAGATTACCGCCGGTAACCGCCGAATTTAAGGATTCGGATGGGGGAATGATCTGAATAAACGAACGAATGAGTTGTATCGGAGAGGTAAAGCCGCCTAAAAAATCATCATCGAAAGCCGATGCCTGCAGTGCCGGCGGAATGATCCTTACCATGGAAAGCAAACAAGAAAACATTCCCGCTTTCAAAACCGTGAACAGATTCTTTCGGCCGGTAAGCGCCAAAAAAGCTAAAAAAAGCAGACACCAGATAAATTGATGAAAAGACCCTTGCAGAAACATAAAAAACAACAGAAATGAAATTTTCGCCACCCATTTCCAACTGTGATCACCGTTGATCATCCGAATAACCAAATATACAAACCACGGGAAGAGAAAATACCCGCCCCAAGTGATATGTCCCACGGCATAATGCGAAGTAATATGCCCGTTGAAATAAAACAAAAGGAAAAACCAGGTAAAACCGAAAAGGGAAAGATGCATGCTTTTTTTCAAGCGGTACAGCCCCCAAAAACCGATGGCATACAGCAGCCAAGTATGTATCAGAATAAAATCACCGACATCCAACCACTTTAGCAATAGGATCTGCGGGCTGAGCAATACATCCGGAAGCGCCATATAACGATCCGTCACGCCGCGCAAAGCGCTCGCGTCCTGCATATGCAGCGGTAACACACCCTTCGTCACGGCATCTTTCAGAAATGCGATTCTGGGAGCATTTACCTCAGCCCAATCGTGAAAATCAAAAGGAATTTTTCCGAAATTAAGAAAATATCCCCATAGAAACATCCCCAACAGAAACAGAAATCCGCACCAAATCCAACTTAATAACGGATTTGCTTCCTCAATTTCCGGATTAACAATTCCTTCGAACCAAGTGATTTTTTTATTTTGTTCCATATTTAATGATTGTAAATTTGTTGAATCAGTTAAGCAAACTTTTTTCTTCACCGGCTGCCCAAAGAAAATATTCCTGATCGCTTTTCAATTCCGTCCGTTCATTCAAAAAAGAAACTTCATCAAAAAAACTATATCGGAGGCAATTCTAAATTCGGCGTTCCCTTAACCGAAATGACGACGCTTATGAAGATCAAAGCCGCACCGGCCGCTTGAATAAACGAAAAAGATTCTCTGAAAAACAAAATTCCGAAAAAAGAGGCAAAAACGGCTTCCAGTCCCAAAATGATTGCGGCTTGAGATTCATCCGCATGCTTTTGACCCACCGCTTGCAACGTAAAGCCGCCGCCGATCACAACGATCCCCGTGTATAAGAGCAAAGGAATCGATTCTCTGACACCGCTGAGGTTCCCTCGATCAAAAATCAACCAGCACAGAAGATTCCAAAAGGCGCATACCAAAAATTGACCTGCCGAAAATCGCATGGCATCGACTCTTCCCATCGCCTTGCCGACCACTAAAATATGAATTGCCCAAAAAACAGAGCCGATAAAGACAATTCCATCTCCGGCGGATATGGTACTGAGAGCTTTCCCCGAAGTGGATAGAAGATACATTCCGATCAACGCAATCGCCGCCGCCCAAAATGCACTTCGGGTTATCTTTTGCCGAAAAAGCAGCCATCCCATAAAAGGCACCAACACCACATAAATTGTTGTAATAAACCCGGTATTTCCCACCGTCGTATATCGGATACCAAATTGTTGTAAATCGGCTGCCAGGAAAAGAATGGTACCAGATAAGAATGTAATGCGCCAAGCCCTCCGATTTTCAGGAAGGCGAAAATGAGTAATGATAAGAACCGATAAAGAACCTATCAGATAACGAAACCCGTTGAATGCAAAAGCGGTCATTGAATTCGCACAGATTTTTTGTGGAATAAAACCGCTGCCCCAAATAATCGCCGTCAGCAAAAGGATCAGATTGGATTTTTTTTGCAGCGCGGATTTCTCCGCGGAATTCATTTCATTTTCCAACAGAGCACCCCATCAATTTGCAATTTTCCTGATGAACATCCAGATAAAACGGGTTGTCCGTTTCAACATCCACGGGCGATTTTTCCATCAAAGCAATCAGGTATTTCAGATTCTTCTCAAGCAGTGATAAGTCGGTAATTTCGCCGTGCCCCGGCAAAACCGACTGAATATCCGGCTCGGTTAACCATTTCTTCAGGTGTTTAATCCAGGAAGGAACTTCTTTCGGATCATTAATGACAGGAATTTCTTCAACACTGTCACCGGCCAGAAGCATCTTATATTCGGGGATATAGCCCACCATCCCATCGGGTGTATGTCCGGGGAAGGAGGATAATTCCAGGCGGAAGGAGCCAAAATCCAGATTTAATTTGTCCGAAAAAACAAAATCGGGAGGAACAGGGCAGACGTCTTCCCATGCTTTGGAGTATTTTGCATTAAGTTTTTTAAGCGTCGCAGGTAGTTCGAATTTAAAGCGACGGATTGCATTCTGCTGTGCGATAACATTGGAAAAAGAAAATCCGTTTGTCCCCAAGCAGTGATCCCAATCCGCATGAGAATAAGCGGCGACGACAAAATCAAATTTGGCTAAAAGGAAACTCACCGCCTGCATATCCGCCGGATAAGCCAGCGTTTCCCATACAAGAGCCATCTTCTCCCCCTTCAGAATTGCTCCGTTAACCAACCAGTTTTGACCGGGCATGAAAGCGCTGCGTGTCAACCATATGGATTTATTCCATTCTGAAATCATCGGCATTCGCTGATTATAACGGAAAAGTCGGCAAAGAACTCTCCTATTTGTCTGAAACGGTTCATAACAAGGATCATTCTTAGGATAAAATTCAGCTTATGGCTATCGTGATTCTGCATGCTTCCATACGGGATTTGGAATCTGTCCTCTATCTGGAAAAAGTTTGTTTTGAAGAGGATGCTTGGACCATTCTGGATTTGACCTATGCTTTATCCGCGCCCAATAAAATCCGTTTCAAAGCTTTGGTGGACGAGAACTTTGCCGGATTTGCCGCAGCCGAAAATCATACGAAAGAATGTATTTCGTGGATTACAACCATCGCGGTGCTCCCCGAATATCGGAATCGGGGTGTAGCCAGTGCATTATTAGATGCTTGTGAAGCCGATTTATCTTATCCGAAGGTCCGCTTGGCTGTAAATGTCCATAATATCGCTGCGATTCGACTTTATCGAAAATATGGATATAAGGAAATCGAAACCTGGAAAAATTATTATATGAACGGTGATAATGCTCTGATTATGGAAAAGCAATTATGAAGGTTGAAAAGAAAAGACTTGCTGCGGAAATATTTTTATCGCTCTTGATTCTTCTCGGAATATTTTACAGTTTTTACAATATGAATTGGGATTCCGGTGCACTGCTCCATCCCGATGAATATGGGATGGCAAATACCATCAGCCAGCTTTCGATCCCTTCTTCGATCGGTAACTATTTTAATACACGGGAATCGACTATCAGTCCCTATAATAAGTATGACTTAATGGGGAATAAGGTCAGTGACGGGCCGGATAATCGCATGCGATGGGGGCAATTGCCGATCACTTTGATTCGATTAACCGCTGAAGCTTTCGGTCAAACAGGCTATCTGCAGCTCAGAAAAACCGGTCGCTATCTTTCGGCAATCATGAATCTTGGGACCTTGTTCCTGTTGTTTTTGATAACAAAGCGCTTGTTGAACGACCGCCTGATCGCTTTACTCGCGACGGCTCTCAGCAGTCTGGCGGTCATGCAGATTCAGCAATCTCATTTTATGACTTCGGATAATTTTGCGGTTTTTTTTACCACGCTGACACTTTACGCGGCGGTAAGAATTTCACAGGAAGAAATTCTCTTACGCGATCCTCAAAGCGGAAAATACCGAGTAACGAGAGACGGTTGGCTATGGTTTGCTTTGTTCGGCGCCTTCTTAGGGATGGCGGTTTCCAGTAAGATTAATCAAGCCGTTACCGGAGGAATGCTGCTTTTCGCCGTTTTCATAAATATCGCCGACTTGAAGCTGACTTCCAAAAAAGATTTCAATCAAATTTTCAAGCTGGCATTCGGAATGTGCGTATTCAGTGCGGTTTGCGCACTTCTTACATTCCGCGTGCTTCAACCGATGAGTTTTCGTTCACCCCACGGGGATACCGGCTTTTTTACCTGGCATTTTAATAAGGATTGGATTGATAGTATGCTGGTTTCCATGGCGGAATCCGGCGGGAACGGCGGCGGACCGCCGGCGGAACAATGGGCGCATCGGACACCGATACTGTTCCCTTTGATCAACATGATTCTTTACGGAATGGGAACTCCTCTGGGATTAGCCGTTTGGATTTCTGCTTTAGCAGCTGTTTGGAAAATGTTCCGTTCACGCGATCATTTATGGAAAATATTGTTAATTCCGACCGCTTGGTCATTTTTGTATTTTCTTTTTATGGGTACACGGTTTGTGAAAAGTATCCGCTATATGTTACCGGTCTATCCGACCTTGTGTCTTTTAGCCGCTTGGGGAATCGCTTCTTTATGGAGGGAATACAACGGCAGAAAGAAAATTCTTCCGGGAGTGATTTCCGTTTTGGTTGTGGGCGGAGCTTGTTTATGGGCATCTCTCTTCGTCAAAACCATCTATATGCAGCCGCATTCCCGCGTGGAAGCGGTAACATGGATTTATGATCACATTCCCGCGATGATTCAACTGGAAGGAAAGTCGGACAGTGAAGGAACAATCGTGACAATCGTCCCTTCTGTTCCTTCCACCTTGGCGATTACGG
>JALHEL010000384.1 GCA_022837205.1 Leptolinea sp. | reverse complement strand
AATATTTTCGGAGCATTATGTTTATCTGATTCTGTGATGAACGGGACGTCGAGGACGCCGTCCCCTACAGAAAAAACATATTGGTGCGAGACGTCGAGAACGCCATCCCCTACAGTTTGCTTTGCAAGAACGCCTTCCCCTACGGCATGTCATATCCTAATCGGCTTGTCTGACAAATAACGTTTACTATATTAAAATATAATCATTAACTTTTTCGTATAATAAAAATCTATCGCCCAAATCTTGCAAGGGCATTTGAAAGGCTGGTAAAATAAGGGGTGTTAAATTCAAGAAATTTATTTTGATGATGGAATGCCGCCGCAATGAAATGAACCGAAAATCGGAATTTCATAAAGATTTGACTGCGCAAATATCACAAAATATGCCAAGAATTGGTAATTAATTTACATTTATTATTCATAAGGGAAAAATAAGGAGAAAAAGTATGACAACATCATTGTTCGGTAAGGATATTCTTGATCTTCAACTGCTTTCTGATGATGAAATCAGGTTGATCATGGATACGACAGCCAGATATGAAAAGGTGATGCAAAACGGCGGTCGTTTGATGAATTTATACGGGAAAACATTGGCAACGCTCTTCTATGAACCTTCCACTCGGACGCGACTTTCATTTGAAACCGCGATGCTGAAAATGGGCGGATCGGTCATTTCCGTCGCCGATGCCAAAACATCAAGTTCCGCGAAAAAAGGTGAAACGGTTTACGACACCGGAAAAATGATTGAAAGCTATTCGGATGTCGCGGTCATTCGCCATCCCGTAACCGGTTCGGCGAAAGAATTGGCGGACGGTTCGGATAAGCCGGTCATCAACGCCGGTGACGGAGCCGGTCAGCACCCGACACAAGCTTTGCTGGATCTTTATACCATTCTTAAAGAGAAGGGTAAGATCGAAGGGTTGACTCTATGCTTAGCCGGTGACCTCAAGAACGGTCGAACGGTTCATTCCGGAGCCGCCTTATTTGCCCGTATGGGTGCTAAATTTATTTTCACGGCACCGGAAGCATTGGCTATGCCGGACGAAATTACGGAAAGTCTGCGAAAGAAGGGTGTTGAAATCGAGATCATTCCCGATTTGATGCAGGCGGTGAAGAAAGCGGATGTCCTCTATATGACCAGAATCCAGCAGGAGCGCTTTGAAGATCCGGCGGAATATGAAAGATTAAAGGGCTCCTATGAAGTGACGCTCGATACGGTCAAAGCGGCGAAGAAGGGCTTAACCATTATGCATCCGCTACCGCGGGTTACCGAAATTAAGACAGAAGTAGACAGTTATGAAGGGGCTGCGTATTTCAGACAGGCTGCCAACGGTGTTCCTGTTCGAATGGCTTTATTAGCCCTCGTCTGTGGCTGCGAATAATCATTAAAAAAACAAAAGGAACGTAGGAATTTATTTATGGCGAAAAAAGTTGCTGTAGTAGCGATCGGTGGAAATTCACTGATCAAAGATAAAGATCATCAATCCTGCCAGGATCAATATCTGGCCGCAAAGGAAACCTCCAAACATATTGTTGACATGATCCAAGCGGGATGGGATGTCGTAATCGGTCATGGGAACGGACCGCAAGTGGGTTTTATTCTGCAAAAGGCAGAACTGGCCGAAAAAGAAATTGGGTTGGCCATGGCACCGTTGGATGTCTGCGGTGCGCAAAGTCAAGGTCAAATCGGTTATATGTTGGCGCAAAATCTTCAGAATGAGTTGAAAAAACGCGGTATTGATAAGCCGGTCGCGTGTGTGGTCGAACAGACTGTGGTTGATAAAAACGACCCGGCTTTCCAGAATCCGAGCAAACCCATCGGCGGTTTTATGAGTGAAGCGGAAGCCAAAGCCAAAGCGAAATCTGAAGGCTGGACTGTGATCGAAGATGCCGGACGGGGATGGCGACGTGTCGTTCCGTCACCGATTCCGCAAGAAATCGTTGAACTCGAAGCCATTAAAACGCTGATCGATGCCGGTGTCGTGACCATTTCCGTCGGCGGTGGT
>JALHEL010000028.1 GCA_022837205.1 Leptolinea sp. | reverse complement strand
GGCCATAAATAAATTTATTCCTGCTGCGGAATAAATAAGCGTTTTTGTATGTTCCTTCCCTAATATTTTATGGGCAATGTCCCTGAGTGTAAAAGAAATGGGGTAAATAAAAGTACCGGCATCCAATGCCAATCCGAATATCGAAACAATTTGTAAACTGCTGATATCGGCGATCATTTGAACGCCGATATAAGCCGCAATCGCAATAATTGCCGCTTTGTTAAATGAGAATGACGCCTTTATCTTATCCGTTTCCATAACAACGGTGGATTATAATGAGTTTTGGGTTTGGCGGCAATTTCCGATCAGAAAATAATGATGACCGATCGATATGAAGTTATATTTTTCTGGTAAACTGAAGACAAAATAAGAAAATCCCTGAAAAGGATAATGGACGGATGAAAAAAAAGGTTTTGATTTTAACCGCGGATGCCGGATTCGGACACAGAAGTGCAGCAAATGCAATCGCGAACGCATTGTCGAAAGAAACAAAATTTGAGATTGAAACAAGGATCGAGAATTTATTGGATTCACCCAAGACACCGGCACCTCTCCGAAATACTCAAACGGGATACGATAAAATTGTTACGGAATCTCCGAAATTCTATGAATTCAGTTATGAAAGCAGCGATAAACGCCTTCCGACAAATGTGGCAAAGATCGGTCTCTCTGCGATGTTGTATGGTCCATTTTCAAAAACAATGAAAGAATTCAATCCGGATGTCCTTGTCAATACTTATCCATTGTATCAAGGCCCCGCTCAAACTTGGTACCTTCTCAATGAGGATGCAAAAAAAGCGATCAGTAAATCAAAAAAAACAGATGATGATTCCAAATCATCCTCGAGGCATAAACACATACCGATGATAACAATTATTACGGATCTTGTTTCCGTTCATTTGATCTGGATGAGCACATTGCCCGATATCTATTGTGTCGCTACCCATGAAATGAAAGAGCAAATCGCCGGTTTCGGAGTCGATCGAGAGCGGATTCTATGCACCGGCATTCCCGTTAATCCGGTTTTTGCCGAGGAAAAAAGATCAAAAAGGGAATTAAGAGAGCAATTGGGGTGGAATCCGGAAAAAACTACCATCATTGCGATCGGAAGCAAGCGTGTCTCAAATATGATGGATTATTTGGATCTTATCAACCATAGCGGATTCAATATCCAATTGATAATGGTCGCCGGCGGAGATGAAACACTCTATCAGGAGATGCAAAATACGACTTGGCACGTTCCGGCAAAAATCTATAATTTTACAAAAGAGTTACCTGTGATGATGCTTGCATCGGATATTGTTGTAACGAAAGCGGGAGGGCTTATTACCAGCGAGTCGCTTGCAGCCTCCTTGCCGATGATTTTAATCGATGTTTTGCCGGGTCAGGAAGAGGGAAATGCTTTATACATCCAAGAGAACAATGCAGGTGTCCATGCAAAAAAACCGATCGACATTTTGCATACGCTGACGCACTGGTTCGAAAATGACGGATATGGATTAAGGAAATTTACGGAAAACGCCAGAAAAATCGGTAAGCCAAGGTCAAGTCTGGATATAGCTGACCTTATTGTAGAGAAATTATCAGAATCATAGGAGAAAAAATGAAAAAGAATTTATTTTGGATTTTCGTGTCGGTTTTATTTTTTTCCGTTTTCTTCAACGGAACCAAAGTCGAAGCGATTTCGTTTGATAAGGTCGTTTATCTGATCAACGGATCTTTAGGTGATAACTCTTTTTATGATTCCGGTCAAGCCGGTATCGATCAACTGAAAAAAGATTACGGAGTAGAAGCCCGTACCATAGAATGCGGTTTTGATGCCGGGAAATACGAACCCTCGTTGGACGCTGCCGTTCATTACGCAGATGTAATTTTTGTCATATCATACGGATATGAGGATGTTCTTAAAGAGTATGCCGACAAGTATCCGGATAAAATATTCGTCAATCTGGATACGGTCGTCGAAAATGATGAACATACCATAACATCGGTGGACTATATCGAAGAGGAAAGTGCTTTTCTTGCCGGTATCGTCGCTGCGTTGGTTACAACCAGTCAGGAAATCCCGAATGTCAATCCGCAAAAAATAATCGGAGCCGTCGGTGGAGATACGGATCCTGTCGTTCAATCATTTATTTTTGCCTATGAAAACGGGGCAAAATATATCGATCCGGAAGTGAAAAATGAGACCAAATATCTCGGCGATTGGGAAGATACATCCAAAGCGAAACAGGCAACTTTGCAACTTTACGATATGGGCGCGGATATTGTCTTTCAGATTGCCGCCGCAGCCGGAATGGGTGTGCTTCAGGCATCCGGAGAACGCGGGTTATATTCGATTGGCGTCGACACCAACCAAAACGCTATCGTTCCCGGCCATGTAGTTGCTTCGGATATTAAGGATGTGGGAAAGTCGATTTTGAATGTTTATAAAACAATCAAAGACGGAACTTACAAGCCCGGAGAAGTTCTTTCATACGGCTTGGAATCCGGTACGGTTGACGTGGTATTTGAAAACAATAATGATGTTTTGCCGAAATCGATTATCGACAAGGTTTCCGAAGTAAAACAAATGATTATCAACGGTGATCTTAAAGTCGAACGTTATGTTGCCGAGTAGTTCAAAAAATTAATAAATAATGACACTCCGAATTCGGAGTGTCATTATATTATCCCGCAGTACATCTGTAGTTTCTGTTCTTTTTGAACGGGCATCTATTTTCAATTCTTTCTGTGAGAAAGGAAAATAATCTTGAGCGAAATGACCGAATCGGTACGTCGTGATGATAATTTAACCTCATTGATTGAAATCAACCATTTGGTGAAAATTTTTCCTCCGAACGTTGTAGCTTTAAATGATGTGAGTGTGGATTTTCAGGAAGGCGAAATTCATGCGATCGTGGGAGAAAACGGCGCCGGAAAATCTACTTTAATGAAAATATTATACGGAATGATACCGGCGGATTCGGGTGAAATCTTGTATAGAGGGAAACCGATCCGTTTCGCAAATCCTGGAGAAGCGATCCGTTCCAAAATCGGTATGGTTCATCAGGAAATTTTGTTAATTCCGCAATATACCGTTTGGGAAAATGTGATATTGGGGATGGAACCGCTCGGTAAATTTAATCGTATCCATCGTGATCTCGCACGAAAACAAGTTCAAGATCGTATCGATGAATTTCAATTTAATTTGGATCCGGATGCGAAAGTTGAAGATCTTTCTGTCGCTGCCAGACAAAAAGTCGAAATACTGAAACTCCTCTATCGGGACGTCACTTTTTTGATTTTGGATGAACCGACCGCGGTATTGACTCCTCAGGAAATTCCGCAATTGTTCGATGAACTTCGCAGGCTTCGAAATAATGGCCACACGATCGCTTTTATTTCCCATCATTTGGATGAAGTTCTCGAACTCAGCGATCGGATTTCTGTTCTGCGCAAAGGGAAAAAAGTAGCTACGATTCCAGCGAGTCAAACATCGGAATCCTTACTGGCGGAAATGATGGTGGGACGCGAAGTCGTTTTTGAGTCTATTAAAGAAACAGTCCGTCCGGGAAAATTAATATTTCGTTTGCAAAATATCCGTTTGCAATCTCCCAATAAAAAGAAACTTTTGGATGATGTCAATATCGAGGTTAAAGCCGGCGAAATCGTCGGTATAGCCGGAGTGGAAGGAAACGGCCAGCTCGAATTGGTTGAAGTCATAACGGGATTGGCGACGCCGGATCAGGGACAGCTTCTGATAAACGGAGTGAATTTGACAAAGGCTTCTATTTTGGAACGCAGAAAATATATGGCATTCGTTCCGCAAGATCGGGCCTTGATGGGCTCATGTCTGAATGCATCCATCAAAGAAAATCTTATTATGACCCACTATAAACTGAACCCCGAATTTACGCGTCACGGACATATTTTAAATGATAAAAAATCGACGGAATTTGCTTATGAAATCCGGGAAAAATTCGATATCCAACTCCATTCTATCGAAGATGAAATGAAATCATTATCGGGTGGAAACCAACAGAAAGTCATCTTAGGAAGGGAACTGCTCCTTTCCGCACCCTTTATTTTGCTTGACCAACCGACTCGCGGCCTCGATGTCGGTTCGATTGAATATGTTCATCAACAGATAATAAGGATGAGCAAGGAGAATCGAGCAATATTACTCCTTTCATCGGATCTCGAAGAATTGTTTAGAATAACAGACCGCATTCTGGTCTTGCACCGGGGACAAATTGTCGCAAACTTGATTACAAATGAAACCAATATTAACGAAGTCGGATATCTAATGTTGGAAGGAGCCGCTCATGGCGCATAATCTTCGGAATATTCTAATCAATCTTGCCGGTATTCTGATTGCATTCTTATTGGGAGCTGTCGTCATGATCTTTCAGGGATATAACCCCTTGGAAACATATGAAGCTCTTTTTGGTTATTCTCTCGGAAATACCTATTCCTTTATGACAGTTTTGAAAAATTCGGTCCCACTGATTCTGACCGGATTATCCGCTTCGGTGGCCTTTGCTTCCGGTCCGGTAAATCTTGGACAGCCCGGGCAATTGTTGATGGGTGCCTTATTTGCAACGGTCGGCGGTCTTTATGTCGATCTTCCTTCAGTATTAATGATTCCGTTTTTGTTGGTGTCAGCCATGGTAGGAGGAGCACTTTGGTCGGGGATTGCGGGTTTGCTCAAACGGTTGTTTAACATGGACGAATATATTACGACATTGATGATGAATATGATTGCGGACTTTTTTACATATTGGGCGATCACCTATCCGTTTTTTGAAAAAAATGCCAATCACCCTCAAACGCCGCGAATCACAAAAAACGGCTGGATGCCTGAAATCGGTGACTTTAATACGAATTTTCTTGTGACATTAATCGTTTTCGTCATTATATGGTTTATTTTTTATCGGACTACCAACGGATATGAATGGCGCATTTCCGGTAAAAACAGCCTTTTTGCACGCCTTGGCGGTGTCGAGATCGAAAAAAACTATATGCACGTAATGCTATTAACCGGTGCGTTGGCCGGGTTAGCCGGCGGTTTAATTATTATGGCAGGGCCTCATCGATTTATCAAAGGACTGGGAGCCAATTACGCTTGGGATGGAATTATGGTTTCCATGGTCGCCAATAATGGTATTGTCGCAACATTGATATACGGTATCTTCTTCTCCATTTTGCAAACGGGTGCGCTCGGAATGGAATTAATCACACAAGTACCGAGTGAATTAATTACGGTTTTGCAAGCGGTCATTGTTTTGGTTGTTGTCGCCAGCAGAGGGTATTTTACATTGCTGCTTTCAAAAATGATGACCAAACGAAAACTGAAAGAGAGGTCTGCATGACGATTTTTATCGGATTGATTAATGGAATGATTTCAGCGGCAACGCCAATCCTCTTATCGGCTTTGGGAGGCGCGCTGACCTATTATGCCGGGATATTTAATATTGCAATGGAAGGGATGATGCTCAGCGGCGCTTTTTTTGCCGTATTGGGATCATATTATTTTGGGAATTGGCTCATCGGCATGCTCTTCGGTATCTTGGGTGCTTTGCTGATTGCCGGTATCTTTATTCTGTTTTCAGTCGTCTTGAAAGTGGATGAATTCGTAACAGGCGTCGGTCTAAATATGTTTTCCGTCGGATTGACAACCTATCTGCTTCGTCAGATTTTTAAAGTGAAAGGTGCTTTTACCGATCCGGGAATTTACTCTGTTCCGAAAATCAGACTCCCTTTCATAGAAAAAATACCGTTTGTCGGAGATATTATCAGCAATCAAAATCTTATTGTCTGGATAGCATTCATAGCAACCCTATTGGTAAATTATTTTGTATTTAAAACTCAGTTTGGGCTTCGTTTAAGAGCCGCAGGATATAATCGGATCTGTTTGGATACCAGTGGAGTTTCTTCCGATAAGATTAAAACGGTTTCATTATTATTATGTGCCGTTTTATGCGGCTTCGCGGGGACTTACCTTTCTTTGGGATATGTAACATTATTCAGCGAAAATATGTCTGCGGGGCGCGGATGGATTTCACTCGCTGCCGTTATCTTAGTATCGGGCAATCCGATCGGAATCGCTTTGGTTTCTCTCCTTTTCGGTCTTGCCGACGGATTGGGTTTGTATTTGCAGCATATTTTCCCATCGCAATTCACTTCGATGTTGCCGTATATTGCGACGCTTGCGGCACTATTTTTCTATTCTATTAATAATAAGAAAAAAATGGAGGTTAAGTTATGAAAGCTTGGGAAATGGAACGCGAAATACGCGATAACGCCGTCCCTAAGGACAGAAGAAAGAATGAATCTCACTGGTATAAATCGGATATGACAATTCCCTATGGGGATGAGTTGATCAAGAAATTTTGGAAATCCAATGTACCGGGTTCTTTGGCACCCGAAATTCCTTATCTTGAAATGACCCAAGCATTAAGTAATCAAGGGTATGATGTATCAGCGGCAGAAAATTTAATCCCCGAAGGGATTCAATTATTCGAAATCGGTGATATCGATAATTTACGAGTTTTAACCGCAAAATTATTAAATGCCTTAAATAATGCGCCGAAAATCGCTGACCACCCTTATCATCAACATGAATATCCAATGTCTTGGGAAGAAATCTATCGGGCAATGCCCGTCAGCAGCCAAGCTTCTTCATCTCGCCCCGAATGGAAAAATACATTTAAAAATAAAATATATCAAGGATGGATAGGACAATTAGCCGGAGGCTCATTCGGGACAGCGATCGAAGGGTATATCGGATCACAAATCGAATTAATTTACGGAGAAGTTGATTCCTATATAACAACTCCGGAAACGACAAATGATGATGTGGTCTATGAACTTGCTTTCTTGGATGCTTTTGCAAAGAACGGCAGATATGTAACTTCACAACAAGTCGGACTTGAATGGATTAAACAAATTCAATTCGGTTGGTCAGCGGAATGGATTGCGATTCGAAATCTGAATATGGGGATTTTCCCGCCCGAATCCGGCCGATTTTTAAACTTTTATTCGGATTGGATCGGCGCTCAAATGCGAGGAATGGTTTGCGGGATGTTAGCCCCTGCCTGGCCGGTCGAAGCGGCACGATTGGCATTCACCGATGCGGTCGTTTCCCATTCAAACAACGGTGTCTATGGAGAAATTGCTGCAGCGGTTATGACAGCTTTGTCATTTGAAATGGAAAATCCGCGAGACATCATTCAAGAGACTCTTAAATACCTTCCGGCAAAAAGCGAGTATGTTGAAAAATATCTGATCGTTTTGGATATTCTTAGAACGGAAGAAGACCCGAATATTGCACGCGGAAGAATTGAACCCCATTTTATCCGCTATAACTGGATTCATTCTTATCCGAATATGGCGGCTGATTTATACGCTCTGTGGTACGGAAACGGAGATTTTTCCGAATCCATGAAACTGCTTGCCAAATCAGGAAATGACGTGGATTGCAATGCCGGGCTGGTCGGAAATATCTTGGGAATTATCCGGGATGTTCCCCGAAAATGGTCTGACCCGATCGGCGATTTACTCGAAACATATATCAAAGGGAAAGAACGATTATCGATCCGACACCTAGCCGAAAAAACATCCGAATTGGCACAACAATAAATCGACCAAAAGATTTAGTCTTATAATAATTTCGCGAGAATATTTATTTAAAGATGCAACAAAAAGCGGATTTATTTTCAGATACTCAGAAAGGAGATCAAATTATGCCGATTTATGAATATTACTGTCAAGATTGTAATACAAAATTTGAGCTAATCCGGGATATTGCTAAAGCGAATGATCCCGCAAAATGTCAGAAATGCGGCAGCAATAACACGAAACGATTAATTTCAAAATTTTACAGCCAAGGTTCATCGGAAAATTCCTCCTCGTCAGGTTGTTCATCCTGCTCCGGCGGAAATTGTTCATCCTGTGGTCATTGATTGATATGATGGCAAAATCACTTCAATCAAAATTGGTCTTGATTTCCGGCGGTTCAAGCGGCATCGGTCTCGCAACCGCTAAAAGGATGGCAAGAGAAGGTGCCTCTTTTTTAATTCTGGCACGAGATGAAGAAAAGTTGACAAATGCCAGAGAATTGATCCTCCGAGAAGCGGTTTCGAATGATCAGTTCGTTGAAACATTATCCGTCGACATGAGAAATTATGAGGAATTAAGAAATAAATTGGTTCCCATACTGGATCGTTTAGGAACGCCGGATTATGCGATGCATTCCGCCGGAGTTGTTTATCCCGCTCTTTTTGAGGATATAACGATCGAGCAGTTTCATTGGATGATGGATACAAATTATTTTGCCGCAGTCAACCTTTTTCAAATTATCATTCCGAGGATGAAAGCCAGAAGGTCGGGACATATTATTGCGATGGGCTCCGCTTCCTCTTTTATTGCCATCTGGGGATATTCGGCTTATAGCGGATCAAAATACGCAATTCGCGGATTGATGGAAACACTTCGTTGTGAATTAAAGCCGTTTAATATCCAAACTTCAATCGTTTTTCCACCGGATACGGATACCCCGCAACTTGCATACGAAAATCAGTTTAAGCCGGCGATAACCAAAGAGGTTAGCGGGACAATTAAACCGCTTTCAGCGGATTTCGTAGCCGATAAAATTTATCGGGGAGTTATGAAAAACCAATACCAAATTATCCCGGACCGAGATACTCAATTAACTTATAAAGCCGCACATATTCTCGGAACCGGAATTTTTAAAGTTTTGGACATGGTTACAGACAAAGCAATTAAAAAATATGGGTTGGAATCAAAAAACATTTATACCGAGGAGAATAAATGAAAAAAAAAGACTTTTTATCGATCGCTGATTTCTCAGAATCCGAATTAATTCATATATTAGACGTCGCACAAGCATTGAAAAAGGAATTAAAAGAGGGAGGAAACAAGCCGATTTTAAAAGGAAAAAGTATGGCGTTGGTTTTTCAAAAGCCATCTTTAAGAACCCGAGTCAGTTTCGAAATGGGGATGCATCAATTGGGCGGCTATGCATTTTATCTTTCACCGGATGAGGTCGGCCTCGGGAAACGAGAGGCGGTAAAAGATGTGGCGATGGTTTTAGCGGGATATGTCGACGCAATTATGGCACGGGTATTCCAACACCAACATTTAATTGAATTAGCCGAATTTTCCGGTATTCCGGTTATTAATGGGTTGTCCGATTATAACCATCCTTGCCAGGCAATGGCCGATGCGTTAACCATAATTGAAGAATTCGGCAAATTGAAAGGGATCAATATCGCATTTATCGGCGACGGAAATAACGTGGCCGTTTCATTAATGGATATAGCGACAAAATTAGGAGCAAACTTTTCAATCGCTAATCCCAAGGGATATGATATGCCTGAAGAGGCAATTTCAGCCGCAAAGGAATTCGCAAAACTAAGCGGAAGCAGGCTTGTTTTTTCCAATGATCCATATGAAATTGTGAAAAATGCACAGGTTATTTATACCGACACTTGGATCAGTATGGGGCAGGAATCGGAGGCCGAAGAAAGAAAGAAAGCCTTTATTCCTTATCAAGTCAATCAAAAATTAGTAGATGCCGCGCCTAAAGATGTCATTGTGATGCATTGTTTACCTTCTCACCGTGGACAGGAAATCACCGATGAAGTTCAAGATGGCCCTCATTCCCGTGTTATTCCGCAAGCTCACAATCGTTTGCATGCCCAAAAAGGGATTATGGCTTATTTACTTGCTGATTTATAACATTATTTTCATCGAAAAAAGAGCTGCACTCTTCAGTAAATAAGTGCAGCTCTTTTTTGCTTCCATTTATTCAGAAGATAATTTTTACGATAGACTCAAAAAATTGCAATAAAAGCATTAATATGATGGGGCTGAAATCAAACATTCCGATCGTAGGCATAATTCGCCGAATGGGATCCAAGAATTGATTCATCAATTGATCTAATTTCATTCGAAATTCATTATAAGGGGGTACAAACCAGGAAATTACCACATAGATTAATAACAATATCGACATGATATTTACAAAAGTCGAAACTAAAATTACAAAAAAATTACTCATTTATTTCCTCTTATTTGAAATATTATATCCTGGGGCCTGTCAATGCAGTCCCGATCCGGACAAATGTTGCCCCTTCTTCTATCGCAATCGGATAATCAATGCTGGTTCCCATTGAAAGATGATGCAACGAATAGCCATAATTATCATTCAATTTTTCAAGCATATACCGCAATCGTACAAAATAAGGACGACTCTCTTCGGGATTTTCCGAAATCGGAGGAAGTGCCATCAATCCGTCAACCTTTAGTTGAGAGAGAGTTCGGATGACTTCTAAGTCTTTTAATAATTGATCGGACAGGTTTCCGTTTTCAGAGCTCCAACCGGATTTGCTGTCTTCGTTCCCTATGTTTATTTCCAGAAAAATCGGCATCGTTTTATTAATCATTTTTAAAATTTGATTTAATCGAACAGCGGTTTTCAAACGATCCAGAGAATGGTATTCATCAAAATGTTCCGCGACAATATTAATTTTTCGACTCTGTAAATGACCGATCAT
>JALHEL010000383.1 GCA_022837205.1 Leptolinea sp. | reverse complement strand
AATATTTCCAAAACATGTTCTATCTTTTGAACCTGGCTTTGTACATAAGGATCGTCGGGAGTAATTTTTTGCTGAGATTTAAGCGGATCCAAAATTTCATCCGTAGCAGGCAACCGCCATTTTTCTGCCGTCAGCGGCTTATGAGAAGAAAGGTCTTTTACTTGGATTTTCTTCAGCAAAGGCGGAGTAAACGGTTTATTCATCGATTCGGGGGTAGCGGCAACGACCACCGGCTGAACCGGTTTTGTCGATATTTCCGGATTTTTATTTTCCGTTCTTTCTTTTTCGCGGAATTCGCCTTTTTGATCGGATAGATGAAAGTGATTCCTGGCAGAATCATTTTTATATTCCGATTCCCCCGGTATTGTCACGGTTTCATTTCCGGAAGAAGGATTTTCCGGTGAAGTTGATTCGCCGGTCAATCGTTGGATAGGGATCTCGGGTTCCATCATTTTTTCTCGGCTGTTTTCAGCGGGAGTAACCATAAAAATCTCTTTAGCTTTTTTCCACATTTTTTCGGTGATATCCAGTTTTTGACCGACGGATTCGGGAAGAATTTTGAGAAATTCGCGCCAAGCAATCAACACAAAAATGGTGGCGATAAAGAACAGAATAATTAACGTTCCTCCGTTCCCAAAGGCACCGATCAGCAGGTTGTCCGCTTTCTCGCCAAAAATACCCCCCGCTTGATCCGAAGAAGTGAAAGGAATCTGCATAACGGCAAAATGTTGAATCGAAACAAGGACGAACAAATAAACCAGTAAGCAAAAGGTGAAAATCTTCCAAGAAAAAGAAAACGGCTTGTCCAACCTACGCAGGAATACCAACCATATTCCCAAAACAATTCCGACGATGCCGACAAAAACGGCAGTTTGTCCAAATACAAAGTGCATTTTTCCCGCTAACCAAGCTGTGGCGGAATTCATATCTTGAAATGCCAGGCTCCCCAGACTAAAAGTACTTCCGAGAATTAAAACAGTACCGAAAATATCCTGCAGGGCGCTGAAAATAATTTGGGTTTTCGGAATCGGCTGTGTATTTCGATTTTGTTTTTTCTTTTGGTTTGTGACTTGAGTAGCCCGTTTTCTGGCCTGCATGGAGGGCTTTTTATTTCCGCGATAAGTGCTTTTTTTCGTCGTATTTGTCTTCTTTTTTGCCATACTGAAAGTATAACATTAGCACTCCACGAGGTAAAATTATCGATACAGCTTGAAGGGAATCAAACATGGATCAACAAATTAAAGCCACGCCAATCCGAAAAAATTCAATCATCTGGGGTATCCTGACGATGGCAGAATCATCGGTTTGCATGAAATGGCTGGCATCCATCACCGCCGATGAAAAAAATGCGGTTTTCCTCGGATTTTCGATTTCCCGGCTGATTATGTTAACGCTGATGGGAATCTTATTTATCGGCGGGTTGATTATTTTATATGGCGCATACAGACAAATATCATTTTATCGACGGTTTGAAAGAGCGATTCGAAATTACGCTTTTCGAAGGATTTTATCCGCTTTTTCATTGATCCTTTTTTTCTTGACAGCCGCCGGCTTATATTACCTCGCATATATTGAACCGATTCGTTATTATGCAATTCTCGAACGATTGAAGCCGATCGGGATTTTATGGTTACTGGTGTGTGCTCAATCCTTTCTGTTTCTGAACGGTAAAAACAGGAATGTCATAAAAGAGAAAAATCCCTTTTATCGGACACTTTTTCCCTCTCTTCTGTTATTTTTTATTCTTCAGATTTTTCTTTTTCTGATGATACGCTTTACCGGTCTGGGCATTACTCCGGATCCATTTGACTGGCAACCAAACGGAATGTCTGTACAGTGGTGGCAACTTCTCGGTTCTTTTCTCGGTTCATTGTTGCTCAGTGCAATCGTTTTCCCGTTGAAAAAAAAGATAAAAAGAAAGTCCTCCATGACATGGCTATTATTTTTGTTTGTTTGGGGATTGGCAGCCATAATATGGACTTCTGTTCCTACGGAAGAAGTGCTTAAAA
>JALHEL010000382.1 GCA_022837205.1 Leptolinea sp. | reverse complement strand
TGCATCAGCCGTAAGATTTCCACATTTCTTCCGATTACCGGATCCAATTTTCCTTCTCGAGCCTGATCGGTCAGATCACGGGAATATTTTTGCAGATTTTTATATCTGGAATCTTTGTTTTGTACCGGAGCATTTTTGTTATCGTGCATTTTTACAACAATTTCATAGACTTTAGCCCGTGTAATGCCGAATTCTTCCATTAATTTTGCAACAGGCGTCCCTTTTTCATTTAGAATCGCTAAAAAAATATGTTCGGTAGAGGTATATTCGTCTTTCAGACGATTGGCTTCGATATACGCCTGGTCAACAATTCTTCGAACATTGGGCGTAATGAATATTTGTCCGGATCCTCCGCCGTAAATGTTGGTCTTTGTACTGGTTCGAAGCATGTAATCTAATCTGTCTGACAGAACAGCGGTGGAAACATTCATCTCATCTAAAATTTGAGAAACGGTCCCCTGCGGCTGTTCGATCAGCGCCAATAAAAAGTGCTCGGTATCAATTTGATTTTGTCCGTAACGTTGAAGAATCTCGACAGCACGTTGGGCTGCGTCTTGAGCACTTTCTGTAAATCGGTCAAATCGCATCATAATTTCTTTCCATCTTTCTCGTTAAAACGAACCGAAAAATCAGTTCGAATCACCGTTTTAATCGTTCATTTATTGCCTAAAAAGGTCAACGTGAGGTTATTGTAGCATTTCACTGTAAGAACATTATTAGATTTACGCAAGAGTCAGGTCTGAGCAGACGCATGGAATTTTATTTACCGAGTACATCCCAAGGGGTGATCAAACCCAGCAGTTTCTCTTGAGAGTTGCCCGTTTCGGTCAGGAAAACAATTGCCAATCTTTTCTGCCGTTTTTTATAGTTGGTGTTAAAAAGTTCAAGGATGTCTGTATACAAGGCATCTTTCGGCGCAAATTCAAAATACTCATTCGAGTGATTTTCAATGTCCAACAAATTTCCGAATTCTTTAATTCGCATTCCTCTTTGAAGCGCAGGCATATTGTTTCGAATATGGAAACTGAAAACGGTGCTTTTACTGAAAACGCCGAGCATTTTCTCGCCATCGACAGGATAGGCTTCTTCGTCTAAACGGGTTTTTTGAATTTTATCCGCCCAAGTTGCATAGTTCATGGCTTTTTTGGGCTGTTCCACTTTTTCCAAGATTTCTTCTAAAACCGCACCGATTTCATCCGACGGCTCAACCGGATATTTGCCGTTTACCAGCGGAGAATGGACGAGCAAATTTCGAATGTCTCGAATCGTCGACAATTCTTCCCGGTATGGTTTCCCTTCACTTGAATTCGAAAAGCGGATGATGGGGCTTTCATACCTGTCGTTATAATAACTTCCGCGACCTTTCAATTTTGTTTCCAGATTGTTGTAGAGATCAAGAAAAACTTCGGGATCCATGCATTTTGTCCTTTCTCTTCCGTTATTCGGTTATTCGGCTTTTATTTGATTATATCTTTATGGCTTTCTGATTTCGGATAAATTTAAGATATTATCGGACTGTTTATTTTAAATACACCGAATTGAAATTATAATTTAGCTGTTTCTTTTAGTTTGTCGAATATCAAGATTGGAAGAGCCTTTTTTTATGTCCAAAAAACAAAAAAATAATAAAAACAGCAAACAGAATGCGGGCGATCTATTCGGATTGGCTTTGTGGATTTTTGCGGCATTTGGATTGGAAATCGTTTTAATCTTTATCGAAAGCAAAATTTATGCGGTTTCTTCTTTGAATTGGACGATAAGGCAAAATTGTCTTCATTGGGCATTGATCAGCCTTTTTTGGGCGATTATCTCTTTTTTAATCGTACGCAGTGCCAAGAAAGATTATGACTTTGATATATTCAAAAGACAGCAAAACCCGACTATGACTCAAATTCTATTTTCTGTGCTTTTGGTAATTGTCGGAATTCTTTTCGTCTCTTATATGAGCGGAGGATTCAAACCGGTATCCGAATATAAAAAACTGGGATCGGTACAGTTTATATTTCAATATATTACCTATTTCTTCAAATCAATCTTGGTCATGTTGGCAATCGCTTTGGGACAAAAAGCCGGAGATCTTTATTTTCAAAAAGACCAAATTCCATGGGGCGGTTATTTTTTGGCGGTTTCTTGGGGATTCATTCAATTTATTATTCAAAATCCCGCAACCGGGCTGTTCACTGTGGCATTATCTGTCTTATTTGGGGTTCTGTTCATGATTAATCATAAAAACGCGCGAATTGTTTTTCCGATGATTGCCATTGTTCTGATGCTCTAAAAGAGTGATCATTAAGAAAAAGAAAGGGTTGAAGAGATCTTCCGATGGGAAAAATGATTTTAATTGGTGTCGTAATGGTGATATTATGTATTGTTGCCGGGAAAATTATAAAAAGAACGATGTAAATTGACAGCGTTTTTGTTTCCGATTTTAATAAGCTCACATTCACATCACAATGCCAATCAAATATTGTGAGAATATTCATTAATAATCGCAAAAAGCATTTACAAGATAAAAAGGAAAAAGTATAATTTGAAAATAGCCGTAGCCAAGAGGTATGGCTTTTTATTTTTGTCTGTTCAATCTATAAAATCTCTTAGTGAAAGGGGATTCATATGAAAAAATCAGCTCTGCTTGCAATTGTAGTTTTGTGTCTGGCTGTTTCAACAGGCGTGCTTGGCTTCATGTATTCAACCAAAGGAGATAAAACTGCGGAAGAAGCGGCTCCGATGGTACAAATCGGGGTGATGACGAATAAGTGGGCAGCTTCCGCTCACGGAGATTCATCTTCCATAGCATTCAGACATTGGGATGAAGAAGGTGAAGTACCCGTTACCTGTGCTAAATGCCATTCGTCTACGGGAATGCAGGATTATCTCGGAGCCGATGGAACAGCCGCCATGACGGTGGATAAACCTGCCAAAGTGGGATCGGTTGTAGATTGTTCCGCATGTCACAATGAAGTAATCCAGAACACAACTTCGGTGGTTTTTCCTTCCGGGAAAGAAGTCGCAGCCGAACCGTCTTATGCCTCTTGCTGGACATGCCATCAGGGCATGGAAGGCGGAATTAATGGATCGCTGGATCAG
>JALHEL010000381.1 GCA_022837205.1 Leptolinea sp. | reverse complement strand
TATCTTCACCTTCCGGCTGTGAAAGAAAACCATAACCCTTTGATTCATTGAACCACTTGACTGTACCTTTGACCTTGTCACTCATTCTGAAAATCTCCTAAAAATTTCCCTCGGCTCTCCGAGGTTTGAAAATTTGGAACGCTTTTGGCTATTCCATTGACTAAATTTGGATAAGAAGAAGCTGATAGAAAACCGCTTTCCCATGTAAATTGAGGAAAGCGGAACTTCATTGCCTAATCTCCTTAATCACTGCTGTATTTATACCACTATTTTTCTTTAATGGATGCGCATATTACAAACATCATCAAGATTCATTATCAATGTAACAGCATGCTTTCTATATTTTCACATTATTACCTTTCGTGGCATCATCGTCTCCCGCTTCATGGATCATTCTTGAGGAGACCATGAGCCGATAAAGGAGATCAGATCACCCAAAACAGCGGGTTGGCTGATGCGGATCGATATTTTTTCGCTCGGATTGCCTTGGAAAAATAATTCCTGACGAAAATGGAAAGGATTATCCGGATTAAAGCTGCTGCTGCCCTTCAAGTTCGTTTCGTAACCGATTGGATCGATTTGGCATTGAATGACCTTGTTATCGGTGCCGTCAAAGAGAAATGAATAACCACCATTCGGCTTTTTTTCAACGGTTTCTAATATGAAGTCAATGGAACCGATTTGGATATGCTGGTTGACATGAAACGGTAGATTGGCAGGTTGAATTCTATTAAGGTTAAACTCAATTTGAGCGAATGCTTCTTTTTCGGGAAAGGAGCGTTCATAAACGTTTTGTTTCGCATAAACGGGGAAAATAATACCCGACTTCGGAATCGTAAAAGTGTGCATTGTACCGATATATTTGAAATTATCTCCCTCGGAAAGATGATTGCGTAAGCTATCTTCATATTTCCAAAGTTCTCGTTGAGTCTCCTGATCCGGATCCGGCAGCCGGTTACCATTTGCATCATAAAGAATCGGATTAAAAGTGAATAAGTAATAAAAAACCGGTAATACGGTTTGACGGTATTGATCTGTAAAATTAATCCCATTTGAACAGGTTTCCTTTTCCGTATCACTCCTGCCAAAAATATTCTTTTCTTTTATCAGGTTTTTAATTCCATTCATTGGTTTTCCTTTATCGGATCCTTCAATTTAATTGTAGCTACAATAATAAAGTCGTTTTGAGGGAGGGAAATGTGACAAAAATGGAAGGGGAAAATGGCAAAAGACCATTTTAGAGCGATTAAATTGATTCTGTACTTTTTTACTTGGAAAGATTTAACCTGAAAAAGGGGTAAAATTTGTGGTTATGGAAGGCGGACTTATGAAAGATTCCGAAAAAAATCAGGAAATTGAAGCAAAGTTCCCGGTGAAGGATTTGCGGAAAATTCGGGAACTGTTGGAGCTCCGCCAAGCCGAATTGCTGATGGACAAATCCTATGAACATAACATTTTATTGGATACTCCGACCAATGAATTGCTGGCGGAAAACGCCCGGTTACGCTTGCGAAAAGAGGGTTCGGAATCTATATTGACCTATAAACGTACTCGAAAAAATGAAAATAATATTGCTTATCGGGAAGAAATCGAAACACGGGTTGATCATTTTGAAAACACCCGCCTGATATTAAACCGTTTGGGTTTTCTGACCTTTTTTGAATATGAAAAATATCGTAGTACTTATAGGTTGGGAGCAACTACGATCATGCTGGATGAAACGCCGATCGGTTTTTATCTGGAAATAGAAGGACCCGATGAAGAGACAATTCATCGTACGGCTTCTCTGTTAGAGATCGATTGGAATCAGCGTACGGATAAAAGTTACCTGCAGGTATTTCAGGAATGGGCTGCCGAAAACGGCTATCCCGGTCGCGATATGCTTTTCAGCTCGGCTCCCTTTTTACGCGGTTAAGACATTCATCCATTTTCGGGTTCGCAAACGATGAGTGACGACGATCACTTTGAACAGTTCATCGCACATAAAACCCAAATAGACCGTCTCAATCGGCAGG
>JALHEL010000380.1 GCA_022837205.1 Leptolinea sp. | reverse complement strand
TTTTTGTATTCAGCCTTCAACCTACCCTTTCCATCCGTAATTTTGATTTCTGGTTACCTCTCACGACCACCGGCCTAACCCTTGTATGTTGGGCATTTTGTTGCAGAAGTGATACCAGCCGACTTTCCGATAACCGATCGGAGCTTTTGATCATTTTCGGAACGGTATTGTTTATCGCATTATCACGTGTGTTCAGTTTTGAGGGAATCTTTACCGCATCCCGTCCCCCGATCCTTTCGGTTTCGCTTCCATGGATCGCGGGCTGGTTTATCCTGTTTTTTATTTTTTATTATTTCGGCGGTTCAAAACCGAAAAAACTTTTTTCATTATTCATCGGATTCATTCTGCTGATTCTGATTTTGTTAAAAACACCCCGGTTAGCTTTACAAGTCAGCAGATTTTTCAGAAATTTAGCGGGTCAATCCGCTGAGCTGGCTACGGCAAATGATTTACGTTGGTTTGGATTTTCTTACATTGCTTTTCGGCTTTTATCCGTGTTAATCGATGCCCGGAAGGGTCGAAAATGGGTTGCGACACCCGGTGATTTCCTCATTTATGTCTGTTTCCCTCCTGCGTTGGCGGCCGGACCCATTGACCGATTGGATCATTTTGATAAAGAACTCAACTCAGTTCCTCATCCTTTTCCGGAAGATTTCAGGGAGGGAATACCGCGTATTGCGACCGGCTTATTTAAAAAGTTTATTCTTGCCGATTCATTGGCACTGGTCGCTTTATCTTCTCAAAATGCCGTGTTGATAAAGCATACCGGATGGGCTTGGGCTTCTCTGTTTGCATACAGTCTTCAACTTTATTTTGATTTTTCGGGTTATTCCGATGTCGCCATCGGCCTCGCTCATCTGATCGGAATCAAATTACCGGAGAATTTTAATCATCCTTATCTGAAGCCGGATATCGCAAAATTTTGGAACAGTTGGCATATTACCCTGACTCAATGGATTCGTTCTTATACATTTAATCCGCTCGTGCGTAAATTACGAAAGAAAAAAGATCCGGCTTTTCCGCAATGGTTTATGATTCTGATAACGCAATCGGTAACGATGGGATTGATCGGACTTTGGCATGGGGTCACTCTTAATTTTTTCATATGGGGCATCTGGAATGCTTTGGGATTGTTTTTTCACCAGCTATATGCGGATCATACAAAAAACCAACTGACGGTTATTTCGGAAGAGCACTCGATCGCTTTTCGAATCTATACGATCGGATCGACCTTGTTGACATTCCTCTTTGTTTCATTGGGTTGGATCTGGTTTGTGTTACCGAATATCGATTCGGCGGCTCTTTTCTTCGAAAGGTTATTCTGAGGCTTTCATGAAAAGGATTTTATCTTTTACTCTAAAAGTATTCTTTTTCCTGATCATATTGCTTGCCCTCTATTATTTCATTCAGCCCGAACCGTTTTTGGGGAAAATCAGTCTATATAATTTCATATTTCCCGGGCGGGAACGCCTTCCGTTCGGGGAAAACCCGCGGGTAGCCTATAATTTCAGTCTTTACAATTTGAACGCGATGTTCGCATCCCATGAAATTTCCGGTGTACAAGAACAGGATAATTCTTTCCGCGTCATCACCATCGGTGACTCTTCCGTTTGGGGAACACTCCTGAAGCCCGAGGAAACACTTGCAGGACAACTGGATGGGAAAAAAATCAAGATTCACGGTGCCGAAAGAAAATTGGAAGTTTATAATCTCGGTTACCCAACCCTATCTCTGGCAAAAGATGTGTTGATTTTACAGCGCGGGATGGCCTACAAACCGGATCTTATTTTATGGTTTACTACTATGGAGTCTTTTCCGAACGAAAAACAGATCGAATCCCCTTTGCTCGCAAAGAATTCGGAGGAATTTGCTCAACTGTTGACATCTTACGGTGAGATTCCGAGTTGGATGCCGAAATCTTCTCCCGAAAGCTTTTGGGAGAAGACTTTGTTTTCCCAGAGACGGGCACTGATGGACCTGATCCGTTTACAACTCTACGGTTTCATGTGGGCTGCG
>JALHEL010000379.1 GCA_022837205.1 Leptolinea sp. | reverse complement strand
ACCGGAAAGGAAAGGATCATTCCGAGCAAAATTCGCCGGTATTGTTTCATTGGTGTATTAAACGCTTTCGAAAATAGAATACCTATCAAAATCCAACTGAAGAATAAAAGCATTCGGAAGTATTCCAGCGTTTTTTGCGCGTCGGGAGAATGATCAGGTAGTCCGGTGAATTCCGGACCAAGCTGAATGAACAGAAGTCCCGAGAGAGAGAAAATTGCACCGATAGAAAAAAGAAGTGTCAACCAAAAAATGAAACGGTCTTCGTATTTATAAATCCGGCTGAGCATAAAAAGAATGATCAATAAGAGGATAAGTGCCGCCAAAAAAATATTTTCCTCAATGCCCGTTATCATTTTTCTGTCTGATTTCTCCAAAAGGTATCGTTTAAACAGGATTGCTTTTTATTTTGCCAAATAACTGAAATAGCCATATCCTCCCGGAATCGGTACACCGGATACGGCATCGTAAAGTTGGAAATAAAATGTATGCCATCCGAGCTCTTCGCTGCCATGGGCTGAAATGGAGAATCCCAACCGATCTCCCGGTTTGACCGGATTATTAGAAGTGTCCACAATTACGTTTGGGCGATGACCGGTATAGGTGCTGACCGAACCGGTATTTCGCATTTCAACCTGAGGAGGCCAATTCACGGTTCCGTCATTTTCAAAGACAACATCAAAAGTAAAAAGTGTATTGGGAGTATATTCTGTCTCAAAAGTTTTTTGGTTCCCGTTATCACCGCCTTCAGTATAAGCATAGGAATTGACAAATTTGGCATGCAGACCCTGATAGGACTCCGGTGTCACCGAGGCGATCAGATTCTCTGCGATGCCGACGGTAGCGGACAGGACAGGAAGTGTCGCGGAAGGAGCCGTGGCGGTGGGTACGGATGTATCCGGAATTAATCCGATTTTCGTCAGGACACGTGCCTCCACAGTCGCTCCGATCGAATCGGCCAGCGCTTGGGGATTGATCGTTTGAATGACGGAATCGACGATAATATTTTGCTCATCCAGTGAGAGCTGCGGTTGAACGGCAGCGCCGATGATTGCAAAGATCGCAACCGTCAGGATAATTACCGAAAGAATCAGAATGTTCTTGTTCATACTATCCTTTTATGCAAAGATCGATTTAATAAACTGTCCAATAGCAGGATACATATCCTTCACCCACAATCGCTCCCCCATCGGTTGTCAATGCAAAAGTTGAATAATGCTGCCCGAGTTCATACCCGGCCATATTTTGATTGAAACTGAAGCAGGCTTTTTCATTTGGTGCGACATTTTTGCCCAGAGTAACGGAAAGAGGGGACGTATTCCCCCCGTCATTTCTGGTAACCTGAGCAAAGTAATTTTGATTCCACGTTCCAGATCCGTCATTGGTAAAGCAAACTTCAAGATACAGCCTGTCATAAGGGGTAATATGATCTTGATCACCGGAGATGTTTTTCACATAACAACTTTTATAACCGACCGATAAATAAGGGCGTACGGGTTCCGTCGCTGTCGGAGGAATGACCGGAGCCGGATTTGTGGCTGTAAATGCAGGTGTCGGAGTGGAAGTCGGTTCCGGCGTAGCGGACGGATGAAGAATAGCGTCTTGTGTTTGAGTCATGCTGAATACAGCCAACGCCGTGCCTTCGGCCGCTTTCACCATTTCTTCTTCGCTCATTGTCGGCGTGGAAGTCGGATTCTTTGGCAGATTGCTGCATCCCGATAAAATTCCCGCAATAATGAGGATAAAGATAATTAGGCTTATATTGCTTTTTTTGGTCATATTAAACCCCTTCCAATCTTGTTCCGGATCTGCTATCAAAATAATTCTATCATATCGAATGATTCAGGCGTTTTCATTATTTTAAAACATTTCCTTGTCAAGAAGCAGCTTATTGTTTATAATGCATGCTGTTCGAGCGGTTAGCTCAGTTGGTTAGAGCGTCGCGTTGACATCGCGAAGGCCGTAGGTTCGAGTCCTATACCGCTCACAATAAATCAGAATCAGGGGCGACCCTGATTTTT
>JALHEL010000378.1 GCA_022837205.1 Leptolinea sp. | reverse complement strand
GTTGGCAGCTTCCAAAACGAGCTTTAAGTCCTCCGGCTTCACCGGTTCGTCAGTAAATTCGCGAATGGAGCGATGGTTCAATTGATGGGTAATTGTTTGGTTCATCATTTCTTCCTTTATTTATTGATTGTCAAAAATAAGTTCATCTTTAATTTTTTGCGCTTCTTCTTGCAAATATATCCGATCCGTTTCGTTCAAAGGATTTTGCAATACCTGATCGATATGATCAAGCATGAAATTAAAACTTTTAAAATCACCGGGAGGGACAAGAGCGGTCGCCCCCTTAGAGAATGCATATTTCATTCCCGCCATTCCGGTCTTTTCGTTATCGGTTGTCGGATGACACCATGATTTTGGGAATTCGTCACGGTTCTCTCCTTCTCGCCATTTCCGGTCGACCAGCGTCTTAATGCAGAGCAACCCTTTATCACTTTCGCGAACTTTTTGAGCCACACGGTCTCCCCATCCGCGAACCAATCCCAAAGCCCAGTTCATAGGAAACAACACGGTATCAAAATCAAATAAATCCATCGCCCTTAATGCCTGTTCTTCACTGTGAGCCGAAAAACCGATGTTCAGGATAATGCCTTTCTTTTTTGCCGACAAGAATGTTTCCATCGCCCCATCCGGGCCGAAAATGGTATCGACATCTTCCGCAGTGGTTATGGAATGGAGTTGGTAGACATCCAAATGATCGGTTTGAAGGGTTTTTAAAGAATTCTCCAACTCTCTGAGCGATCCGGATGCGGTACGTTCCATCGTCTTACATGCGAGAAAAACATTTTTTCGATAAGGTTTCAGCGCCACTCCCAACAATTGTTCCGCATCATCGTAAGAAGGTGCCACATCAAAATAATTCACTCCGTGGTCGACAGCATAACTTACATAACGGTTGGCGGTTTCCTGAGTCTCTCCCATATGAATGATTCCCCCATATACAACCGGGCTGATCATCATCTCCGTTCTTCCGAGTCTCCTCTTTTCCATTTCAATCTCCTTTGATTGACAGCTCATTGCACTATCAAATGATCGCTGTTGATATATTTATATTGTAAAGACAAATACGATTTTTTGAATAGACAACTGTTTATCGATAACGGATTTCAAAACGGAGAGAATTCAGTTCCTTAAAATGAATAAGAAAAAAGCCGCGTAAATATTTTTACAACCACTTCAATTCATTTTGAATCAAAATTCCGACACTGTCGGCAAATCGTTCAAGCCCTTTGATTCGTACGAAATTATGTCCGTAGATTCTTTTTGCGGAAGGCAGGTCCTCATCCATTCCGGTAAATACGCACATTATAGAAATTCCGAAATCTCTGCTCTTCCGCACTTCCGCCGCCGTATCATTCAGCCCGACTAAATCCGTATAATCCGCTTCGACCTGAGTTTTTCCCGTTGTCGGGACAATATTCGTGTCGAGTGGTTTTGCATCCGACAAAATGATCAACAATTTGTGTTGATAGGGTGAATTTTTCATCATATGAATCGCTGTCCGGATAGCCAGCCCATCCCGATTACAACCGGAAGAAAAGTAATTAAAAATCTTATCGTTATCATAAATTTCATCATAATCTCTGAAAAGAGTCATGATCGTAAATTTTCTTTTCGTACAAAACGAATAAACACGAACAGGGATTTGGCAGCGTGTCAAACTTTCGGCAATGATAAATCCCTGGGTCGCTATCGCCTCCTGCCGGCCGAGCTGTGAAGCGGAAGCATCCAATAAAATATCCACCGACAAATCACCGATTTCGTTTTGAATTTTTTTCTGAAAAACATTTTTATCGTGAATGTACAAATTTCTCCATGCCCGTTCGGGCGTCAACCTTCCGGCATTCGCTCTACCCGAAAAAGAGGAAGGCATCAACAGCATGGAATTTCGAATTTTTTCCGTCAATTTAATAATACCGGTATTATTGACAGCCAAATTCTTCCGAAAATAACAGCCAAATTCTTCCGAAAATAAGCCCTGTTTTTCTCCCGCTGCATCAGAATAACGGATTGTTGTTCCGACAGATTCCCGGAAACATCAATTTCACCACGGGTAAAATGCAGGCGACAGTTTTTATGCGCCCCGGTACAAAGCTTTTTTTCGAGAATTTTCACCTCAGAGTCCGAGAGTACAGGTTTGCCGTAATATTCACGGATATACTTTTCCTGATTTATCTCGTTGGCATTTCGGTATTTGCGCCAGTAGGAAGTCAGTATATTTTTTCTCACCGGAACGCGATCGGAATTCGTGGCTAAGGGGAATTCCAACGGCTCGTTCTTCGGATTCCGTAAAAAAGGAATCCTTAGAAATCTTTTCCGATTTGTTTCATTCCATTGATAGACAGTTTTATTCTTTTGCAGAAAAGCCAATCGGTTTTTCTCATATTCGGCTTTTTGAAATTGAAAATAATTCAAAATAACAGCGTTTAACTTTTC
>JALHEL010000377.1 GCA_022837205.1 Leptolinea sp. | reverse complement strand
CTGGTCAACGTCTGATAAAAGTGATGATGTGTATTAATCAGCCCCGGAAGAACGACACAGCCGGATAAATCCAGAATTTCATCCGCTTCCGCCGGCAAATCCGATGTTTTCCCGACGCTTTCGATAAATCCGTCCCGAATCAATAATCCCCCGCCGGAGATTTCCTGTCTATTGTCATCCATGGTAGCCAGTACCAACGCATTTTTAATTAAAAGTGTGGACAATGATTCTTTCCTCCTTTTTGATAAGCAAAGAATTGTCTAATCATTTAGAGCAGTTCTACACCCTTGTTTATACCCCATTTTGGATTGTCTGACAATATGATATTCATCATAATATACGACAAATCGAAATGAAATTTGAAGAAGGAAAATGTTAAGCGGAATATCTGGAAGCAGCGAGCAGGGTATTTTGCATAAGCATCGCTATCGTCATCGGACCGACTCCGCCCGGAACCGGCGTGATTGCTTTGGCAATGTTGACAATCTCATCAAATTCGGTATCACCTGTCAGGATATATCCTTTGGGTGAGTCGGGCGTATTCACTCGATTGATTCCCACATCAATCACGATTGCGCCTGGTTTTACCCAATCCCCTTTTACCAGTTTGCTATGTCCGGCAGCGACTACCAACAGATCCGCACGGCGGCAAACGGCAGCGAGATTGACGGTCTTTGTGTGACAGATGGTGACCGTGGCGTTATTTCGGCACAGCAACTGCGCGGTCGGCATACCGACGATAGAAGATCGGCCGATTACTACGGCTTCCATACCGGTGATGTCCGGTTGAACACTGTGAATTAAACGCAGAATACCCGCCGAAGTGCATGGGATAAACCAAGGCTCACTTTCTTTCCGGGCCAGCATGCCGGCGTTAATCGGATGAAATCCGTCCACATCTTTTTGGGGATTGATCATCGATAAAACAGAATATTCATCGATTTGCGGCGGTAACGGGAGTTGGACAAGGATGCCATGAATTTCGGGCGCGACATTTAATTGATTGATCAACTCTTTGAGCGTTTCAAAATCGGTATCTTCCGGAAGCGTATAAGAAACCGAATAAATTCCCAACCGGTCACAAGCCTTCATTTTATTTCGGACATAGATTTGGGAAGCCGGATCATTGCCAACCAACACGGTCGCTAACCCCGGGACCGACAAACCGGCAGCGATTCTCTCTTTTACGGCAATGCCGACCTCGTTTCGGATTCCTTCTGCTATTTTCTTTCCATCAATGATGACAGCGGTCATAGTTTAGCCGAGCCGTATGGATCGGGCTCATCTGTTCCTTTTTTATTTAATCAAAAATCAAAGCTTTCCAGATTTCCCAATTTTCATATTTGACCGGTTCCACGGTCGGAACCGGTGTGGGAATCGGTGTGGGTTCATCCACCGGAAGCGGAATAATGACGTAATCCCCTTCCTGTCTCATCAACCCCTGTTGTCTTGCCCAAGATTCAACTGCAGCATCAGAACCGGCATAATCGATTTTTTCGGATACAAGATCCAGCGTGGATTGTAAAGCGGTTACTTCCACTGCCAAGGTATTTTTCTGATCTCGCAAATAAGTCAATGTGCTGATACGGGTATTCAGGTCGATCAACATGCTGACGACGACCAAAACCAAAATAACCAACCAGATTTGCTTTTTTGTGAGAAGCCATTTTTTCATGCTTTAAGTTTACCAGCGAATGATTTCGACCAAGCTTTTTTGCCGGATAAATGGCCTCCCTTTGAAAAGAAAAAATCCCCAACGGGATTCTTTTTCTGTATCATCTGGTGCCGAAGGAGGGATTTGAACCCTCATGAAAGTACATTCACTACGCCCTGAACGTAGCGCGTCTGCCAATTCCGCCACTTCGGCATTAATGCTTACTTATTTTAAACCTTTGGTACTTTTTGTCAAGGCAACGAAATGAGGGTGTGTTGTTGTTCAGCAATAATGTCAATTAACCGAAAACCTGTATTCTTTTGAATCAAAGGATCATATACGGAATATGTTCTGATCAAATTATGCCTTAT
>JALHEL010000376.1 GCA_022837205.1 Leptolinea sp. | reverse complement strand
AACAGTTTCAAACGACTGGTTCCGGGCTATGAAGCACCCGTTTATATCGGTTGGGCGCAGACCAACCGCTCCGCATTAATTCGTGTCCCCTCCACTGCGGGAAAAGAAAAAGCGTCGCGGGTGGAACTTCGCTGTCCCGACCCCTCTTGCAATCCTTACTTGGCGCTCACCGTCATGCTCGCTACGGGATTGGAAGGTATTCGTGAAAAAGTATTACCGCCGGCGCCGTGGAACAATGTCAATGTCTATGAACTCTCTCGTAAAGAACGCCGAAAGAATGGAATCGAAGAACTGCCGGGCTCCCTTAAAGAAGCCTTGCTTGCATTAGAGGAAGATACCTTGATCCGATCCGTTTTGGGGGATAAACTGTTCGATTCCTATATCCGCGGCAAGTGGGAAGATTGGGACGAATATCGCATCTCAGTTTCGGAATGGGAAGTGGATCGTTATCTGGAAACTGCATAAATAAATCCGGCAGAAAATCAAAAAACACCGTTCAGCGAACGGTGTTTTTTGATAGAGCCCAATCACTTAACCAGCAGCGGAATCAACTGTCCCAAGGCTTCTTCGATTTCCGCCGGTTTCAGCCCGCAGAACGGAATTCGCAGGAAACGTTTTCCGTCTTCCGGATTCAGGTAAAAACCGCGACCGTCGGTAATATTGATTCCGGCTTCCTTAGCTCTGGGAATCAACGTTGCCATATCATTTCCTTCGGGCAGCGTCACGCCGATGAAAAAGCCCCCTTCCGGTCTGGGGTATACGGCGCCCGGCAATTCTCGATCCAAAACTTCCAATGCTTTGGCGAGCCGCGGCGCATACAATTCCTTAATCTTCTTGAGATTCGGCTCATAATAACCGGATTTGATGAACTGATAGGTTAAAGCCTGTGTCGGGCTGACCGGACCGATATAGGTATCGCCCGCCCATGTCTTCACCCGTTTGATAATCTGCGGATTTCCCATCATCACACCCATCCGCAGTCCGGGAGCCAACGTCTTGGAATAGGAGGTCATTCGAACCGACAGTTCCGGCGGAACGAAGGAGGACAGAGTCGGAAGGTCCTGCCCGACATATCGCAAGCTGCGATACGGAGAATCCTCAACCACGAAGAAATGATACTTCTGCGCCAACTCGGCAATCGTTTTTCGCTTTTCCAAGCTGTAAGTCACACCCATCGGGTTTTGAAAATCCGGGATCAGATAGAAAAATTTCGGCTGATGCTTCTTCAACGCATCCTGTAAAACATTCAGATCGACGCCGTCTGTTTCCAACGGAATGCCGATGGGGTTCAAGCCGCGTCGCTTCATCAGCAGATTTGCGCGATCATAAGACGGAGATTCCACAAAAACGCAATCTCCGGGCTGCGTTTCCGTATAAGTCAGAAACTGCAGCAACTCCAGTGAACCGTTCCCGATCACAACCTGGTCAACATCTATCTTTTCCTGATCGGCGATCAGGTGAATCAGCGGTTCATAGCCGGGAGAAGCTACATAAGACATTGCCTTTGCGCCGTCTTCTTCCATCGCCTTTTTAAAGCACTCGGCAAATTCCGCTAAAGCATAAGATTCCGGTGCGGGGACACCCCGGGTCAAATTAATCATGACACCTCCTGTAAAAATATTTTGAACGGATATTTTATTGTTTTTGTTGTTAGCCCTATTCTACCTTATATTCGTTTTTTTATATCACATTTTGCCGATCGATAAAATATCTGCGTAACATCGCCGCTTTTGATCATGAATTTTTATCATCGGATCGGAGCTCGCCAGGAAAAGCAAAATCCGCGATTTTTTTATTTCCGCGGGATTTCCGGCTTCTCGACATATTGCGGAGAAAATTTGCTTTGTCGAAAATAAATATATTAGTGCTAAACTTATTGAAATATTAATGTTTCAAAGAAATATAAATTGTTGCAAATGCTGCAACATTCATCTGATATGATTAGAAACAAGGTCAAACTATGGCTACCGTAAATCATTCAAAAACCAAAGCAGATCGTCTTTTACAGATCGAGGCTTTATTGTT
>JALHEL010000375.1:2041-2883 GCA_022837205.1 Leptolinea sp. | reverse complement strand
ATAACGCTTGCGGACCGCTCACGGTCGCAATCCTGCGGGATGCCGGCTACCTGCCCGAAGATACCAACCCGCACGATATGTGGCTGCTCTGCCCCCGCGAGGAAATTGCTGGCTGCAATGGTCTGGAAACGCTCAATAAAAAATTCTTTCCACCCTCAGACTACGCATATATTCGGGTGGAGGAAAGTGTCGGTTCCTATGATTGGGCGAAAAACCCGCTCCAACCAGGCGACTGGCTCTACCTCTTCGTCCGCACGGGCATTTCCAACTATCCCGGCTTTGACCACATGCTGGTAGTGACCCGCGTGGATGAACGCGGGAGAGCCTACAGCGTTACCAACATCAACAAAGGGGATGGCTTTGTGATTCGCGAGGAAATGCTTTATGACCCAAGGCGTCCCAGCCTGGGGCTCTTTGCGGAATTGACCAATGACCGTTACAGGAAAGAACTCGGTATGACCGGTACCGCAGGCTTCCTTTTAATACGCCCAAAACCCTGATTTATCCCCAATTTCGGATCATTTATGTAATTTAATGCCTTTAATGTGTATTTAGTTGTTATAATTGTTGAAAACAAACAGAATTACCGTATCATCGAGTTTGGGGACGGTGAATGGGTGGAAATATGGGAACAAGACGGGAAAGAACAGGTTTTGCGCCATGGAATTGAAGATTTGTTAAACGACCATACCGGCGAAATAGAATCTATTAAAAGAGATTGGAGAGAAGAATATGCCATTGGGGACAATCCATACGAAAATACCTACAAAGATGTCGAGACTGAAACGGAAAAAGGGTCGGAAGAGCAATTACCTGAAGAGCCTGAATAGAACATACTGGAA
>JALHEL010000375.1:0-2025 GCA_022837205.1 Leptolinea sp. | reverse complement strand
CGCATGATCAGGCTACGCGACAATTTCGCTTGTGTGCGATGCGGACATCGGTTTAATCTCGAAGTACATCACAAAACTTATTATAAAAACGGCAAAAGCATTGTGGGAAGTGAAAAAGAGCATTTAGAGTGCTTGGAGCTTCTGTGTGAAGTTTGTCATCAAAAAGAACATCAGAAATGAGCAACTTAAGCATAAAAGTAAACTTAATGAGAGTGCCAGGAGCATCACTCTTGAACTTGAAAGGAAAAAAAGCCACAAAGCAGTGTGTGGTAATTCCGGTTGAGGATTCCGGTTTGTTTGTGGGTGAAAAAGGCGTATATCTGAACATGACGGCCATTGAGTATAGAGAACAAAAGTACAGAGATTCCCACTTCATAAAAATGAGCATTGAACGCGAAGTGTATGACGCCATGAGTGAAGAAGAGCAACGAGCCATTCCCATTGTTGGCGGTTTACATCCGATTATACCCAAACAGATGCGGCCTGAAGGTGAAATGGATATTCAGGATGCTGAATATATGGATGATTTACCATTTTAAAAATTAACACCGAAAGCGTTTGGTGTAGGTATTTGGGGACATCTTGCAAGCAGATGCTTTCATTTTCACGAAAAGAAAAAACTATTTTTTTCTCAATAAGGCGGACAAATTCGGATGTGAAGTTGGATGCACACGGGAAAGACCGGCTTTTAAAACCAAATCGGCGCCGGTTTTAAATCAATTAAACAAATGAATTACGAAGATTTTTTAAAAAAGAAAGTGATAATCGCTGAAAGCTTCGGTTTTGAGCCGTTGTGGGAAGCACCGAAAGCAAAGCCGCACCAGACTGACATTTGCAACTGGGCGTTACGCGGCGGAAGGCGTGCCATTTTTGCCAGCTTTGGGCTTGGTAAAACGTTCATGCAACTGATTGTGGCAAAGAATTGTATCCTGAAAGAAAACAAGCCTTTCCTGATAGCTTGCCCACTGGGTGTCGTTGGCGAATTTAAAAGGGATAATCGGAAGTTGGGATCTGGATTGGAGATAAAATATATCACTGACACGGATAGCATCAATACTTATGAACCGATTATCTATATGACGAATTATGAACGCATCCGCAAAGGGGATATTGATGCAAACAAGTTTTGCGGAGTTAGCTTCGATGAGGCTTCCATTTTGCGTAACCTGCAAACGGAAACAACCAATTATATTTTGCAGTACTTCAGGCAGATTCCTTATCGGTTTGTGGCAACGGCAACACCGAGCCCTAACGATTATATCGAGTTGCTGAATTATGCAGACTATTTGGGAGTAGCCAGCAGGGGACATCTGCTAACCCGGTTTTTCAAAAGGAATTCTACAAAAGCTGGTGACCTTCAATTGCTCAAAAACAAGAAGCAGGAATTTTGGGAATGGATTTTCACTTGGGCCGTATTTATAAATGATCCGAGCGATTTGGGTTACGACAGCGAGGGTTACAGTTTGCCGGAACTGAACGTGGTTGAACATTGCATCAGTTACGAGCCGGAAAGCCAAACAACAGATAAATTCGGCAATCCGATTATTTTTAAGGACCTGTCGAAATCATTGCTTGAAGTTTCGAGAGAAAAAAGAGACAGTTTGGAACACCGTATCGAATACTCCGTGAATTTGGCGCGTGATATCAACCGGAACGTGATCATTTGGCATCATTTGGAAGATGAGCGCCGGCTATTGGAAAAGGCTTTTCCGGATGCTGCCAGCGTGTACGGTTCGCAACCTAATTGGAAGAAAGAAGAATTGTTGATTGATTTTAGTGACGGGAAATATCCACAACTATTGACGAAAAGCAAGATAGCCGGCAGTGGATGTAACTTTCAGGAATATTGCTCCGATGCGATTTTTGCCGGCATTGACTACAAGTTTAACGATTTTATTCAGGCAATTCACAGAATTTACCGCTTTTTGCAGACAGAACAGGTACGCATAGACATTATCCACACAGAAAGCGAAAGAGAAATTCTTAACGCGCTTTTGAAGAAGTGGAAGCAGCATGACTACATGG
>JALHEL010000374.1 GCA_022837205.1 Leptolinea sp. | reverse complement strand
GGTTCGCTTTGCTGCCTGAATTCCAATTCCGGTCCGCAGACCGGACAACCGGTCGGCTGAGCATGGTAACGACGGTTTGACGGGTCCTCATATTCGCTTTGGCAGTCCGGACACATCCGAAAACCGCTCATAGCGGTATTTATTCGATCATAAGGCAGGTCTTTGATGATGGTAAAGCGCGGCCCGCAATTAATGCAGTTATTAAAAGCATAGTGATAACGTTTGTTCGCCGGATCCAGAATTTCTCTCCGGCAATCGTCGCAGATGGCAATATCCGGCGGAATAGGCAGATATTCCCCATCTTTCCGGGCGCTTTCGATGATTTTGAATGTCTTTTTTTCTTCGAAAGGAATCTCACAGATTGTGATCCGGTCCACTTTGGACAATGCCGGTGGAGAAGTGCGCAGAACGGTTTCGAATTCGGTCTGCTGTCCGTCGGTGCCATACAGGTTGATTTCCACCCCTTCGGTGGTATTCCGAACGTCGCCGGTTAAACCGAATTTTGTAGCCAATTTATAAACATAAGGGCGAAACCCGACGCCTTGAACAATACCGCTCACTTGATAATGGCGGCCTTCCCAATGAAGACTTTCCGACGATTTCATAGAATATGTGTCTTTGAAGTTGATGAGAAATTACTTTTCGGCAGCCGCTTTTGTTTTCTTTAAGAGCCACTCCGTCCAAGCCGGGAATCCTTCTCCGGTTTTCGCCGAAGTCGGAAAAGTAACCAGTCCCGGGTTGAGAATCTCGACGCCGCTCTTAAAATGATCGATATCGTAATCGACATAAGGGATTAAATCCGTCTTGGTGATCAGTAAAACATCCAAATTGCGATAAATATTCGGATATTTCCACGGCTTATCATCGCCCTCCGCCACACTGGCTACCAGCGCATCGGCATGAGAACCGAGGTCCCATTCAGCCGGACAAATTAAATTCCCGATATTCTCAATAATGACCAAATCGAGATCATCCAAAGGAAGCTGTTCCATCCCTTTTCGCACCATCATGGCGTCCATATGACATTCACCGGCGGTGGTTACCTGAACAGCCGGTGCACCGGCCATCACCACCTGATCGGAATCAATGGTAACGGAGGCTGTATCTCCTTCGATTACACCGATCCGGATTTTATCCTTTAATAATTCGATTGTTTTCACAATCAAAGCCGTCTTGCCCGCTCCCGGCGCAGCCATAATATTGATACAAAAAATGTTATGTTCGGAGAAAATTTTTCGATTTTCTTCCGCCACAAAATCGTTCGCTTCGAGGATATTTTCAATAATAGGAACTTTAATCGAAGTCATTTTTCCTTCTCGTTTCTGACAATTTCAATACTTTCCACCAATAATTCGTCACCGGAGATAAATGTAACATGATCGCTGCCGCACTGCGGGCAAGCTGTCATTTCCCGAGTGATTTCAAATTGACTGCCGCAATCATCGCATTCGAAAATTGCCGGACGACGATCAAAATGGAGGACGGCACCGGCATAGATTGTTCCTTCCGTGATGATCTTCCAATAATAACCGACACAATCCGGAACAATGTTTGCGAAATCTCCCACGACCAGATTAATCGCGCTGACACTATCGGCATGGTTTCGTTCAGCGTGATCCATCACAATACGAAGGATATTTTGGGTCGCTGACAGCTCATGCATGAAGCAAATTATACTGCAATCAAGAGTACAATTAGACCGGTAAAAATGAAATGCAGAGGATTCCGAGGGGGAAAGGCCATGGTTAAAGACTTTCTCGGGTAAACAGGGAGGAAAATGATGAAGGAAATTGTTCAAAAAGTAAAGGGGACACGCGATTTTTACCCCGAAGATATGGCTTTTCGGACATGGTTATATCATCAGATTCGAATTGTCTCCGAACGATTCGGCTATCAGGAATATGAAGGCCCGATGCTGGAAAAGTTGGAGCTGTATGCGGCAAAATCCGGGGAAGAGTTGGTGAAAGAACAAGCCTATGTTTTCAATGATCGCGGCGGCGGTGAAATTGCGCTCCGTCCCGAATTAACCCCGAC
>JALHEL010000373.1 GCA_022837205.1 Leptolinea sp. | reverse complement strand
TCCGGAATACGTAGACGTTTTGAGAAAAAGGATCGCAGAAGTTCGCAACTGGGTGCAGAATTTAGACTACGAACATCGCATATCATTTTCAATCCCAGACCCATGAGATGCATGCGATTTACAGTATCTTTTGATTTGGATTACGTTGATGAGCGCACCGGGAGCAAAACAGCCAGGTTGCTCGGGCAACATTCCAATGACAAAGAGTTTATTCTGCAATTTTTGCGACAGGTTCCATCTAGAGTAAGTGTTGCAGAATGGACAAAGGAACTAGAGGAAAAGGAGTGATCGCAATGAAAGTGATAATAGACGCCAGTAATGCATCTACTGATGTCCTTGTCTGGCTAAAGCAGGCCAACGATGGCCACTATTATATTGAGCGAAAACCCAATAGATTCGGGTCATCGGTGGATAGGTTTCCAATATCTATCACATTCGCAGAAAAATTACGAATGATGACAACCGAAGAAGCATGGTTTGCTATGGAAAGGTATGTAGGAGTGAACTAAAATGAAAACTATATTCGGAATACTCGGAATGTTGTTGCTGATCGCAACAATCGGAATGGCAACAGAAGAAGTAGACTACAACACAATGGAGATGATAAGCGAAAGCACGCTTGAAGACGAGTCAAATGGAATATATAGAGTAGATGTCGATATATCCGCAAGTAGAGTATTGATTGACTATCGTTCAGATGTCTATAGCGAAGATGAGATAATTGAAGACATGGGCGCAGTAATCGGAACATACGCATACATTGTGCAATATTACAATGGAGATGTCGGAAATCTTATAGCCAAAATACGAGCACCGAACGGGGAGCTGGTAGGAACTTACACCTGCAAAAACAAATGGGTAGAAGACCTAGATCCAAACGATCAAGAAATGATGGTAGACATCTTCCTGAAGGTAGCCAGAACGATTGAAACTTGAAACAATTAAGCACCCCGCCCGCTGGCGGGGCGCTAAAGAGGCAACGATGTGGCAAAAAAACGAAATGGAGATACTTTGCATACTATGGAATAAATTGTTTGAACTGGTATGTATGCAAAGCGAATGTTACATAGGATGCAGTGTTGACCATGATTTAGACATGATTGAAAAAGTCATGTGGAATTTTGCAGAACGCGACAACCCATTTGATTGCATCGGTTGCAGTGCTTTAAGAACAGACGGTAGTTGTAGATCAGAAGAAGACGATTGAAATCAAATATTGCGCCCCGCCTGTTGGCAGGGGCGCTAAAGAGGTGATATGCGATGACCATCAAAACAAATTGTGAAGTATGCGGAAAAACAGTTCGGTATACTTATGTGAATGACCAAGTGGCGCATTTAATCAACAATCCGGACGAATTTTGCAAAGGCCACATTGCCAAACCAAGTTGGGGAGCAATCAAAACAATCATGAAGATCGTGAGAACGACCGGTAAAACCCCCAACAATCGATTTTTTATATCGAAGAAAGATGGAACATATATGGGCTCTGCATATCTGAATACGAACGATGGATCATATTTTTCATCAATTCCAAAAGGAGCATATGAAGTAGGCGCTGGAAAAAAGAGCGCAAGAAGTTACTTTGAACTGGAGAAATGCTTGCATGAGCAATGGATCGAAATGGCCAGGGAGGAAATGCGATATGCCAGTAAATGATTATTTGGGAACTGATGGATTCTGTGTCAACGCGAAATCCGTAAAAGATGTGCATGATGCGATTGATCGGATGCACACTCAAATCTTAGACAGAATTGAATTTTTAGAAAACATGTTTGAAAGTGGATCGTCGCAAGGTGCAGATAAAACTGTGAAAAACTTGCGAAGGACACTTCATACATTGGAATCGGCAATGGAAGAATTATATTGCCTGATCTAAGCGCGACGGAAAAAAGGAGATAGATAAAAATGTTATCAAATGAGGACGCTGTAAAAGTATTTAGAGATGGACGTAGAGGAAACAGCAAAAACATTTTTCATGAAAACAGCAGAACGTTATATAGCTACGGATATCATTTCATCTTAGCAGTAAGATTAAACACCGGGGAGTAT
>JALHEL010000027.1 GCA_022837205.1 Leptolinea sp. | reverse complement strand
TTGATTTTCGGCAAGCCTGCCGAGGAGAGATATGAGAGGGCTTCCCTCTCAAGTCCCTTTTTGAAGAAATGGAGTTCCCAAATGAAGCAGGCTATCAGAATGCCGTTGAACAGGTAGTCCAATCATTAACCGGAATGGGACTTGATTTTTTGCAAGCCTGCCGAGGGGGGAGATGTGAGAGGGCTTCCCTCTTTTTTACACTTTTTCTGTGCTTTCGGGTGTCGCTTCCGACGGCTGTGTTAAAATTCAAACCAGATGGCCATTTCTTTCAATTCTTTCCGTTCCGGACAATATCAGATAGAAACCGATCTCTATCAGGGACCGCTTGATTTGCTGTTGGATTTGATTGAAAAAGCGGAGCTGGATATTACGGTTCTTTCCTTGGCACAGGTAACAGATCAGTTTCTGGAATATATCAAGAACATGGAGGGGGATAATCCCGCCGAAGTTTCCGCTTTTGTGGTGATCGCCGCCCGCTTAATCCAAATTAAATCATCCGCACTTCTGCCTCATTCGGAAACGGACATTCGGGAATTGGATGAAGATTCCGGCGAAGCATTGGCGCAACAATTGATTTTGTACCGCCGGTTTAAACAGTTGGCAGGTTGGTTGGCACAACGAGAAGATTTAAATTATCACAGTTATGAGCGGATGGGTACACCGGATATCGGTATCGAAGCGCCGTTGGATTTGAGTAACCTGACGGTTATTCATCTTGCCGCTATCGCCGGCAGGTTATTCGCCAAAAAACCGGAACAACCCGAGCTGGCGACCATGATCAGCCAGCCGCGCATAACAATTGGGCAACGCATCCAACTGCTGATCAGCAAAGTTCGCGAGAAAAGAAAGATTTCTTTCCGAAAACTCTTATCATCCGGATCGAAAGTGGAGGCAGTGGTCACCTTTCTGGCGATGCTCGAACTGATCAAACGAAATGTTATTTCGGTTAATCAGGATGATCTTTTTGCCGATATCGAAATTCGCGCCTCGGATGAAAGCGATCAGGAGCAATCTTTGGTCTCCGAATTCGGAGAATAATTTTCCCTTTTCCCCGCCGATTGGAATCATACAGATATTATTTTTAGGAGTAATGCGTTCATTCCGTCCCGACAGCCAAACCGGCCGAATAATCATCCAGTCTGGTGACTTCTTCCGGCTTCAAGTCCCATTCGGTAACCGTTCGGTTTTGATCCAACTGCTCAACATTTTTGATACCCGGGATCGGGATAACCTTTTTTTGAATCAGCCAATTCAACGCTACCTGTGCGCTGTTACGGCCTTCATGTTCGGATCCGATCAGGTTCATCAGACGGATTAATCCGTTTAATCCGTTCGCCGGATAACGCTGCATAATTTTCCGTCTCAGACCATTAACGATCGGTTCGTTGAGATATTTCCCGGTCAGCAAACCCATCGCCAATGGACATTGTGCAATAATCGGAATATGTAAATCCTGACAAATCTTAAGCACTCCGTTGGTCTCGATCTCGCGATTCAAAAGGTTATATTCCGTTTCAACACAAGAGACCGCACCTCCCAATCGATTCAGCAGATCACTGAATTGTTCAATTTCATTCGCTTTGAAACCGGACAGCCCGATATTTTTCACCATACCGGTATCAAGCGCTTCCGCCGCGCATTCAACCAGCATCGGAATGCCCATCAATCCGGTCGGCTGACCGATTTGATAAAGGTCAAGCCGGCGCAGCTGTAACCGAGCAAGCGAAGCATTCATCGCCCGCAAAAAATCACTGCGGCGAATTCTCCATGGACGCGGCACATACTTGGTGGATATGAAAGCTTGTTCGGGATATTTTGCCGCAAATCTGCCGAGAATCCGTTCGCTGTCTCCGTCCGTAAATGCTTCACTGGTGCTGAAAAAACGAATTCCGTTTTGAAGAGAGCGGCTGAACACTTCGTACAGCGACTGCTCGTCATAAGCGATCCCGTAATCCCAAATCAGTTGGTTTCCCCAGGCAATTGTTCCGACACCTATTTTAAAATTTGGCAGCATGGACGCTCCGAACAAAGTCAGATAACTTGAAAACGGGATTGATAAATATACATCAATCACTTTTTCGTCATGATAAATGATACTTTCCAACCATTATAAAAGGTTTCCGCTCAGAACCGTAAAACATCTCTTTATAATTGGAATAGAATCTCAAGGTTTTTGAGGCGGGGGAAAAAGGGGCATCCATGACGAAATATATTGCGGCAATCGACCAAGGCACTACCAGCAGTCGTTGTATTCTGTTTAATCAAGCCGGAGAGATCGTTTCGAGCGACCAAATGGAACATGACCAAATTCTGCCAAAACCCGGTTGGGTGGAACACAATCCGATTCAAATTCTCCGAAACGTGGAGACTATTTTCGAAAATGCCGTTCGCAAAGCCGATGCGGAGCCGGGAGATATCGCCGCGATCGGCATTACCAATCAACGTGAAACGACCGTGGTTTGGAATCGATATACCGGTATCCCTTATCAGAACGCCATCGTTTGGCAGGATACCCGCACCGCCGCTCTCTGTGATGTGTTATCTCGCAGGCATGGCGGTCAGGATCGGTTTCGTGAGAAAACAGGATTGCCGATTTCGGTCTATTTTTCGGGGATTAAGTTACGCTGGCTTTTTGATCAGGTTGACGGTCTTTATGAGGAAGCTTTGCGCGGAAATTTAATGTTCGGGACAATCGATTCCTGGTTAATCTGGAATATGACCGGCGGAATAACCGGCGGCAAACATTACACCGATGTCACCAATGCTTCTCGGACGATGTTGATGAACCTGAAAACGCTTTCTTGGGATAGCGAAATCCTGGAAGAGTTGGACATTCCGGTTCAAATTCTACCGGAGATCAAACCGTCCTCCGGTTATTTCGGCGCATATCATAAAGACGGCGCCGTCATCCCCATCAGCGGTGTTTTCGGCGATCAGCAGGCAGCCTTATTCGGTCAAACCTGTTTCGCCGCCGGCGAAGGGAAAAATACGTACGGAACCGGCTGTTTTCTGCTGCTCAACACCGGATCCGTTCCGGTGGAAAGCAAAAACGGATTGATCACTACCGTCGGTTTTAAAATCGAAGACCGCCCTCCGGTTTATTGTCTGGAAGGTTCGGTTGCCAATGCCGGATCCTTGGTGCAGTGGATGCGGGATAATCTGAAGATGATCAACTCGTCCGCAGAAATCGAAGCCTTGGCACGGGAAGTTCCGGACAACGGCGATGTTTATATCGTTCCCGCTTTTTCCGGTTTGTTCGCCCCGTACTGGCGCAGCGACGCACGCGGAATCATCGCCGGACTGACTCGATTTTCCAACCGCGGACATTTGGCCCGAGCGGTTCTGGAAGCTACGGCTTTCCAAACCATGGAGGTTGTGGAAGCGATGAAAAAAGATTCCGGAGTGGATTTGAGTATGCTGAAAGTCGACGGCGGAATGACCGTCAACGAATTACTGATGCAATTTCAGGCGGATATTCTGGAAGTACCGATCGTCCGACCGGTCATTCGCGAGACAACGGCTTTGGGCGCGGCTTACGGAGCGGGATTGGAAATCGGTTATTGGCATTCGTTGGATGAACTGAAAAGCAAATGGGCTGCGGATCGAGAATGGAAACCGCAAATCGACCCCGAAAAGAAAGCCAAACTGTGCGCCCGCTGGAAAAAAGCCGTCATTAAATCCATGGGTTGGATCGATCCGGAATCATGAAGTAACCAATCAACCGTTCGGGATCAGGCTTCGATCTTCTTATTGCGATAAGGGAACAGTTTTCGATAAAAATAAACGATGATGAAAAAGAGGGTGGCAACCAAGACAATCGCGGCGCCGGAACTGATATTGAGAAAATAACTCAGATAAAGCCCCAAAAATCCGGATAACGCACCGATCCCCGCCGCCGCCAGCATGGTGGTATAAAGTTTCTTGGTAAACATCAACGCCGTTGCCGCCGGAGTAATCAGCATGGCGGTGACCAACCCCGAGCCGACCGTGTTGATGGAAATCGTAATGGTGCATGCGATCAAAACAAGCAATCCGGTTCGAATCAATTTGACATTCCAGCGCAGCGTCTTTGCCATGACCGGATCGAATGTGACAACCTGAAAAAAACGGTAGAAAACGGTTACGGCAAGCAGAACGATTGCGCCGGTAATCAGGATAAAACGGATATCATCGGTTGTGACTCCCAACACATTTCCAAACAAAACATGCGTCAGATCCACCGCATAGGTCCGGATGGTACTGATCAAAGCGATTCCCAGTGCCAGCGCCGCGGTAAAGAAAATCCCGATCGCGGTATCCTCTTTGATTTCTTCCTGATCCGACAATACCGAAATTCCGATTGCGACCACAATCGAAGCGATCATGGCACCTAACGTAATATTACCGCCGAAGATATAAGCCACCGCTACTCCCGGCAGCACCGCATGGGCTAAAGCATCCCCCAAAAAAGCCATTGACCGTACCACCATATATGTCCCGATTACGGAACAAACGATGCCGACCATAATCGCGGCAGCGAAGCTTCGCAGCATAAAATCATATTGGAACGGTTCCAGTAAAACTGCCATCGTAATTCCTTAGAAATAGATCGCTTTCTTTCCGTAAGCGAGTTGCAGCTTTTTATCGGTCAGAACTTCTTCCCTGTTTCCGTAAGCGATGATCCGTTTATTCAGCAACAACACTTTTTCAAAATTTTCCGAAACGAGCGAAAGATCATGAGTAGCAACCAACGTGGTCACGTGGCGCTCTTTAAAAACACGCAAATTATCCAAAATAATTTTCTCGGTTGCCAAATCCACGGCATTAAACGGTTCGTCCATCAACAGAATATGGGGTTCCTGCGCCAGCGATCGTGCCAAAAAAACACGTTGCTGTTGTCCGCCGGAACAATCCCGAATTTTCCGGTCCGCCAATGCGGTAATTTCCATCCGCTTCAAGGCGTCCTCGACTGTCTTTTGATCTTTTTCGGAAGGGCTTTTGTAAAAAGGAATCTTCCCATACCGGCCCATCATGACGACTTCCCGAACCGTGATCGGATAATTCCAATCGATTGACTCGCGCTGCGGAATATAGGAAACACAATCGGGATGCGCACCATGCAATTCCCCGTGGACGTTGACCTTCCCCTTCAACGGCGGGATCAATCCGACGATCGATTTCATCATCGTCGATTTCCCGGCACCGTTCGGACCGATCACAGCCACCATATCACCCGGGTAAAAACTGATTGTAATATCCTTCAATGCCGGCTCCGCATCCGTCCGGTATCCCAGATCAGCCCCCTCAATTTGAATGATGGGCATTTGACTCAGATCAATGTTCATAGGCTGAATTGTACTTGAATTTCAATCATCTTTATCGGATTGGTCACTTCACTTCGATGACAACCGGCTTTATCTCGCTGTCGTCCCTATAGTATAATTTTTTTCATGGATTTTTTAAATGAAATTGATCTTTATCTGCGCGCAAAAGCGACATTAATGATCGTTATTTCCGCTGAGGAAGAACGGATTCTGGAAGAATTAAAAACGCTCTGCCTGAATACGGGACGATCCTGCGTGTCTTGGGATATCGCGGACGGGTTTCAATCCGTCTGCGGCGATCTTTTGCCGGCCGGCGGCAGAGATCCGCTGACCGCTTTGGAACAAATCGAAAAAGCCGATGCCCGCCAACCTTCTCTCTATATTTTGAAAGATTTCAATGAATTTTGGGAAAATACGACCGTAAAACGGAAATTACGGACGCTCGCGGAACAGCTTAAATTTACGAAGAAATCCATTGTGATCACCGCCGCCTCTGCGAGAATTCCGGTGGAATTGTTGGATGAAAGCGTTATCTTAGACTATCCCTTACCCAACCTCGATCAATTGGAAGAAGTGTTGAACAAACTTCAGTTGACACCGGGGGTGGTTCTCCGATTAAGTGAAGCCGGAAAAGAGAAGCTGCTGCAGGCAGCTTTGGGTTTGACAGCATCCCAAGCCAGGCGTGTTTTCGCCAAATCCATCGTCCGGCGCGGCTATCTGAGCGAGGAAGACATTGATTTTGTCAGCCAAGAGAAAAAACAGATCATCCGAGAAATCGAAGCGCTGGAATATACGGATTCGGATGAATCTCCCGAAAACGTCGGCGGATTGGGTGAATTAAAAAAATGGCTGAATTCGCGCGAAAAAGCGTTCGGTTCGGAAGCTCGTGAATACGGTTTGCCCGCTCCAAAAGGGATTGCATTGATCGGAATTCCGGGCACCGGAAAAAGCCTGACCGCAAAAATGATCGGGAAACTGTGGCATTTACCGTTGCTGCGTTTGGATGTCGGAGCTTTATTCGGCAGTTTGGTCGGTGAATCGGAAGAACGGGTCCGCCGAGCGCTGGAATTGGTCGAATTGATTGCGCCCTGTATCCTTTGGATTGATGAATTGGAAAAAGCGCTCGCTCATGGCGGCTTGGATTCGGGAACCAGTACCCGTGTTTTCGGTACGATTCTGACTTGGATGCAAGAAAAGAAGTCACCGGTTTTTGTGGTCGCGACAGCGAATGATATTTCGACCCTTCCGCCGGAATTGCTGCGACGCGGGCGGTTTGATGAAATCTTTTTCTTGGATTTGCCCACCGAAGCGGAACGCCGCGAGATATTGATGGTGCATATTCTGAAGCGCAAAAGACTACCCGAAGCTTTTGATCTGGATCGATTGGCAAAAGCTTCCGAAGGATATGTGGGATCGGAAATCGAACAAGCGATTATTGACGCCATGTATATCGCTTTCAACGATGGGGAACGCGAATTCACAACGGAAGATATTTTGGCGGCATTGAAACGCCAGGTTCCGATTTCGGTTTCACAGAGAGAAAATATCGAGCGGTTACGCCTGTGGCTGCGGGAAGGAAGGGCACAATCGGCCTCGTTCCGCGATACCTCTACCGCCGAAAGCCAGTTTGTTCCGATTCAGATCGAGTTGGATCAACCGCCAAAGAACGAATCATGTCCCACATCTCTGTTATAAAAACACATCTGAAAAATCGCGAATTCCTGATTCGGGCGTTGGAAGAGCTTGGTTATCGGGTCGTCGAGGGGGATAATTTATCCGTTCAAGCAAATAATCGAAAGAAACAGGTCGATTTTCTGATAGAAATCCCTTATTCGGATCCCATCGGTTTTCGAGAGAGTAAGAACGGTTATCAAATAGTGGCGGATTGGTTCAAAGTCCTGACGGATCGGAATACTTTTCGCAATCAGCTGGTGCAAAAATACACTTACTTGTACCTCAAATCCGAACTCGATAAGCAAGGATTCGAGATATCCCGCGAAGAAGTGAGTGAAAAAAACCAAATTCATTTGGTGGTTCGTCGTACGGTCTAAATGGATTCATCAAAGATTTACCGGAATTATCTGGAACTGCTAAAATCCCCGGTCGTTCCGCAGGGATTTCCTACGGATCAGCTCTATCAGTTCGCCTGTACCGGGGCAATTGCAAGTCTCTCACAAGATATTCGTGAGAATCCGGATTCGAAAACAGAAGCCGCTGTATCCGCCTTAAAAGAAATCGTATCACATGCCGCGGCGGAACGTTTCCGTGAATCGGCTTTGGAAGCGCTTAAGGAAGCCGCTCTTTCAGGAAATCCGATGTGTCGCGATGCACTTTTTCAGTTGGCTACTGTCGAGTTGAATCCCGCCGCACTGAAAATTTTGGAAGAATATAATTTGTCCTCGCCTTCCGTCGATTTTGAAAGCGCAAAATACTTTTTTCTGAAAAATAAAAACGATCTGCTGCGAAACGATCCGACTTTGAATGAATTAACCCGTTTCTATTTAGCCGCTCCACGCAGTGTCCGACAGGAAATGCAGAGAATCGCGCGTATTATGTTACCGAATTGGGGGAACATTGTCGAGTTTTTGCAAGACCCGAAGGCGGAAACTTCCGCATGGGAAAAGATCCAATCGGAATTTCTTTATTTCTCTGAAACCGAAAAAGAATTGCTCATTCGACAATTACTCGGACAATCGGTAGACGCACAAAAGCTGATCGCCGATCTATTTCTGCGGTATGATGATCCGGCTTTGCTCCGAGCCTGCCTGTCCAATCAATTGGAACCCTCGCGCGCCGACCGAAAAGCATTATTCTATTTTTTAAGCGACCAATGGACACAATATGAACGAAACGACCTGGACTATCAATGGATTCGGAAAGCGTTTTCGGAAGGATCGGATTTCTTACGGAACCGACTGATCCGGCACGGCTTGAAATCCGGTCACACTTCATGGCTTGAAACTTCGGAATTTTCGGTTCAGACCGAGCATGTTTTTCGTCCGATTTCTTTTTCGCAGTGGGAAAGCTGGGTTGCCAAATTAATCGCTCAATCTGATTGGAAACGACTTTGGCAAATTCTGCCGATTGCACCGGTGGCTTTGGTCCCGGAGGTTATCACCGCCTTACAACGAGAAAATTTTGAGCCGCAATCGGAAGAAGAAAGAGATTTTTTTCGGAAATTGATTCAAATCTGTTCCGAACTGCCGCCATCGATACCCGTTCCGTTTGTCCGTCGATTTTATAATCAAACATCGCAACCGTTCCTATTGAATCTTTCGAAAGACGGCAATTATCTGGCGGCGGCTTTTCTGAACGGCGACATTCGATTCTGGAATCTGGGCGATCGAACGTTATCTTCCGGTTCCCTTCAAATCCCCAATCTCAGTCCGAAAGCCTTTTGTTTCGGAGAAAATGCGGAAACGCTCGCCTCGGCATGGTCGGACAATGTGATTCGTATTTTTCGTTTTCCTTCGGCAGTGCTGTTGAACAAACTGCCCCCCGCCGCCGCACCTGTTACAAACCTATACTTGAGTGTCGACGGCCGTAGAATTTATGCGACGGAACAACCGAACTTTTTACAAGCTTGGGGATATCCGGCGGGAATTCCTCTTGATGACATCAAATTACCGGGTTTTCAGATAATCCGATCCTCGGTTTGTCCGGAAAATAATCGGCTGGTTTTTTTGGATGATCATCAAAGCCTTTTCATTTTTGATATTCGAAAAAAGCAAACCGTTGCGGAGATCAATCCATTTCCGTCTCAATCGGTGTTGGATACTTCATCCGAGCTATTAACTTGTGTTTCCCTTGATCAGCATATAACCGTTTGGAATCTGAACAGCCAAATGAGACTTTCGGACGTACAAGAGTCAGGTTTTAGCGGAAAGATCCTGTCAATCGCTCAATTGATTCCCGGCGAGGTTGCCGTCTTCGGTTCGCAAATTGGAGAATGCGCGGTTTGTTCGCTGCACAGCGGCAAACATTTGGCGGAAATTCACGGCAACGACCCTTTTTCTTCTTTATCGGCCATCCGGATCAATACGCAGGACAATCAGCTTTATCTGGCTGACTCCGACGGAAGCATCACTCAATGGGACTTGACATTGCTCAGGCAGACGATCGGCATCTTTCGTTCCGAAACGATTCCCAATCCCGAAAAACTGCGTACCTATCAACAGAAATTTTCCACACCGGCTGTGCACAAAACGATCGCATTAATGAATATACTGTTTGATTGGCGTACCCGCTATGACATAGAGGTGGAATTTGATGAATGAAAGAAACCCGATTTCCGTTCCGAATAAGAGTCTGAATCAATTATCCCTCACCGGGCACGTCGCTTTCCTCCAAAACATGATTCAAGAGGCTGCCGAAGCAGCGTCTTTGGCTCCTCAGTGTTTGATCGGTTTACAGAGGGTGCTTAAATATGAATATCATTTACACGGAGACGGATTCAAAAACCAAGCCGGAACCGACACTCCATCCCTTTCTGTATTTAAACATTGGTTGATCTTTCTGTTGACCGGATATAACCTCAATATTCATATCCGATTTGTTGAAAATATCCTTTCCGCGTGCAAACGCTCAAGTACACTTCATACCGCGACTCTTAAAATATATGTCTATCCTTCTGCAAAGATCTTTGACTTTAACCAAATCGGTCAAGATGCGACATTGAAAATTCATGAAGCGCTCATCGGAATGCCCGAATCGGAAATCGGCGACTTTATAGATAAATTAACCGATAAAAATCATACCGAGTTATATCGTCTGGTTCGAAAATCTTTTAATGGGGAACCCGCATTACAAATCCGACAGTATTTTCAGCAAAAGCTTCCGGAAAAAAAGAAAAGAGGTCATCCGGTCGGAAAATTCTTTGACCTCAATAAAATATTCGCATCGCTCAATCAAGAATATTTCGGATCAAAGTTATTACGCCCGGTTCTAAAGTGGTCAGCTCAAGAGAATCGAAGGCGGATGGGTTCTTATAATCTTCGAACAGATACGATTATCGTGAATCGAGCGTTGGACAAAATCGATACGCCGCTTTTTGTCATCCGTTTCGTTATGTACCATGAAATGCTTCATAAATTCGTGGGAATAAAACGGAAAAACGGACGGAACTATGCACACACATCAAAATTCCGCAATTACGAAAAACAATTCGCCGAATATGCCGAAGCAAAAGAATATCTTTCCCATCTGAGAATCGATCAACATAAAAAATAAATTTGTGATATTAATTGACTACTAAAGTTTTCTTTTTTTCGTGAATTACAAAGAGGAAAAAAATATGAAAAAGATATGGCTTGCTATTCTTGTCTTTGCAGTCTTTCTTGCTGCCGGAATTCCTTCCTTGTCTGTCGCTGCCCAGAATACGGCCTATCAGAAGGAAAATTCATTTTTTTCAGAAGAAGATGTCAGCAGCATCTTAGGAGGTGTCACTAACCTGATCCAAAGTTTTAATGCCGAAGCCGTTTATGACGGACTGAAAGCTG
>JALHEL010000372.1 GCA_022837205.1 Leptolinea sp. | reverse complement strand
ATTATTGGAGCAAATGATAAAGTCCGTGTCGGTTTTATCGGTGTCGGCAATCGGGGAACGCAACTGTTGCACTTGTTTATGGAACAACCCGATTGTGAGGTGGCAGCACTGTGTGATGTGTATCAACCTTATGTCACACGTGATTATTCAACAGTTCTTGACCGTTATAAAAAAGATATGGGAAGCAGGATCCCTGCAATGGATGAAAATTTCCCTAAAAGTGTAAAACAGTTTAAGGATTACCGCCAACTGCTGGAAGACAAAAACATTGATGCGGTATGCATTGCTACTCCCGATCACTGGCACGCTTTGCAAACGATTGATGCAATCAATGCTGGCAAAGATGTCTTCGTTGAAAAACCCCTGTCGAAAACAATTGCCGAAGGCCGTAGAATGGTTGAAGTAGGGAAAAGCAGCAGGCAAATAATAACTGTTGGCCTGAACAGGCGGGGAGCACCTACTTTTCAAAAATTGGCAAAAGAGGTGCCTGCCGGAAAAATCGGTAAAATAACCTTTGCCTCAGCATGTCATGTAAGCAATATGTACCCGAATGGTATCGGGAAATTGCATTCCGGAAGGGCAGTTCTCGGCGCTGTCCTGCGCTGATTTTGGCATTTCGCCGAAGCTGATTTTATAGAGCAGTTCAGCGCCCAACGTACGTTGATAATAAGCAATTGCGTCGGCACAGTTACCGGCAAAAGAGAGGTAGGGACTTAACGGCATGATGGTGACCTCAGTTAAGAGAAGCCAGTTAAGTGTAGTTCGAAATTTATACAGATGAGAGAGAAGCCTGATAAGACGCGGTCAGCGTCGCATCAGGCAGTCGGCATCGTTGCCGGATGCGGCGCGAGCGCCTTATCCGGCTTACCGATCACAATACAATCAGTTCTTTTTCACAAACTCAGATTTCAGTTTCATCGGACCAAAACCGTCGATTTTGCAATCGATGTTATGGTCGCCTTCAACCAGGCGGATGTTTTTCACTTTGGTGCCAATTTTCAGCATCGAAGAGCTACCTTTCACCTTCAGATCTTTAATGATGGTAACGCTGTCGCCGTCAGCCAGCAGATTGCCGTTAGCATCTTTAACGATCAGCTCGTCGCTTTCCTGTGCAGGTTCTGCGTCGTTCCATTCGTAGGCACATTCCGGGCAGATGTACATGCCGTTATCTTCGTAAGTGTATTCGGAGTTGCATTTTGGGCAGTGTGGTAATGACATGTGGATTTCCTCAAAAGTCAGCAGGGCAAAAGCGCCAAAAAACGGCAGATTGCCGAAAAAGGCCGCAATTATACACAAAATCCCTGAGTTTGTCGGGGGTACTGCTGATTTTAGACGACGATCGTTTTCATTTGAAAGGAAACGCAAAAAGAAAATAATCTTTTTGCCTCTATTTATTATTTAAGATAATGTTAATGCTCTACTTGTTCTTTTTTTTATTCACATGATATTTTTATCTTTCTGACGTTTTAAACGTATCAGAAGACGTTATTTATTCTGATAAAAAACAACACACTAAATATAAAATTATTTCTTGCAGTAATTATAAAAGCCGAAAACAGAACTCAAAAACAATCTGGCTAAATAAAAGTAACAAAATTTGCTTTAAGGAAGAATTTTCTATGTACACACAGACCCTGTATGAGTTAAGTCAGGAGGCTGAACGCCTGTTACAGCTTTCTCGCCAACAGTTGCAGTTACTGGAAAAAATGCCTCTCTCTGTACCCGGAGACGACGCGCCACAACTGGCTTTACCCTGGAGTCAGCCTAATATCGCCGAACGTCACGCGATGCTGAATAATGAGTTGCGTAAAATTTCCCGACTGGAAATGGTGCTGGCAATTGTCGGTACCATGAAAGCAGGGAAATCAACCACCATTAATGCCATTGTTGGTACGGAGGTTCTGCCTAATCGTAATCGCCCAATGACTGCGCTGCCGACGCTTATTCGTCATACGCCCGGGCAAAAGGAACCGGTACTGCATTTTTCACATGTCGCGCCAATCGATTGTTTAATTCAACAATTACAACAGCGCCTGCGTGATTGCGATATTAAGCATCTGACC
>JALHEL010000371.1 GCA_022837205.1 Leptolinea sp. | reverse complement strand
ATTTTTCATGATCGTGTTAAAGGCATCTCGGACCGCATGATCGTCTTTGATATTTACCTTGACACCGCCGGCATCGGATTTATGAAGAATATCCGGGGATACGATTTTCATCACAACCGGATAACCGATTTTATTCGCGAGCTTAACCGCTTCTTCTTCAGATTTCGCCAGTTGGGTGACAGCTACGTTTAAGCCATAAGCCTGGAATACCTGTTTGGCTTCAACTTCTGTTAGCGCTTCCCGTCCGTCTGCACGTGCGGCATTAATAATTTCAAGCGCGGCATTCCGATCGGCTTTATACGGTTTTTCTTCATCAGCATGGTTCTTGGATTCCTGCAATCTCGCATACTGCCTCAGAGCGCTGATGGCATTCACTGCGCGGTCCGGGTCATCATAGGATGGAATACCGTGATCGATCAGCCATCGAATCGCTTCGGCGCTGCGTTCTCCGCCGATTATAGAAACGGTGACTGGTTTGGTCTTTAAGATTTCGCCGGCTTCCATAATCGCACCGTAAATTCCCTGGGCGATTTCCATCGGATTGGTTACGGCTGTTTCGCAATACAGGACAACGAGTCCGTCGACCCAATCCTGTCTTAAACCGAAAGAAATGCTCTTCTGGTAGCCTTCCAAACCGGCTCCGCCCGTAATATCGACCGGATTCTTGGCTGATCCGAATTCGGGCATATAATGTTTCATTTCTTCCTGAAGATCTGGCGGACAAAATTCAAGCGGAATACCATATTTTTCTGCGGAATCGGTAGCTAAAACGCCCACACCGCCGCCGTTGGTGATAACTAACAGGTGATCACCGAGCATCGGGGGTTGCAATTCAAAAGCTTCTGTGAGGTCAAACAGATTATCCAAATTGGCAGCCTGAATAATGCCCGATTGTTCAAATGCTGCACTGTAGACTTTCGCGGCGCCGGCAAGCGACCCCGTATGAGAGGCTGCGGCTGCGGCACCATGTGCGGAAACGCCGGATTTCAAAACGATGATCGGTTTTGTGGATTCTTTGCATTTTTCCATGAATCGACGGCCGTCTTTTAATCCCTCGATATAGAGAGAAATGCATTTCGTGTTTTCATCCTCATTCAACCATTCGATCACATCCGCGAAATCAATATCCGCCATATTTCCGAGGGAGAATAATTTATCAAAGCCGACTCCCCGTAAATATGTCCCGGCTTCCAAAGCAATTAAAAGCGCTCCCGATTGGGAAATTAATGAAGCATTCCCCGGCAGCGGTAACATCGGAGCAAAAGAAGCGTTCAGTTTATCCGAATTGGAAATATAGCCGATAATATTCGGACCCAAAATTCGCATTCCATATCGACGGGCAGTTTCTACGATGGCATTTTCCGTCTCATGATCGCCGATTTCACTGAAACCTGAAGTGATGATACTGATCCCTTTTACACCTTTTTTACCGCATTCTTCAACCGCTCCCAAAACAAATTTGGCCGGAATGGTGATAACAGCAAGATCAACTTCTCCCGGAACATCGCCGATTGTCGGATATGCTTTCCGTCCGAGAATTTCAGTCAATTTTAGATTGATCGGATAAATCTTGCCTTCATACTTACCGTTAATTAAGGCTTCGACAACGGAATATCCAATTTTTCCGGGAGTTCCGGAAGCCCCTATGACAGCAACACTTTTTGGTCTGAAGAGGCCGTCCAACACTTCTTTATTCACTTTTTACCTCGCTTGAATTTAAAAAAATTAGATTATTATGAAAATTCGCCATAATTTCAGATTTTCTGAATTATTTTATCACATATATAAGATTAAAAACAAAAAAGGAGAAAATTCTTTCTCCTTTTTTATCAATCGATTCTATTTATTCAATAAATTTATCAGAATGTTCTGAATCCTGTTTAACATTTGATATTGATCTGTTTTTTCACCGTCCATCAACATCGCTCCGTCATAAGGATGTTTCGGATTAATTTCAAGTATTTTTTTCGGTTTTTGGAAATCCTGCTGCATCAGGTTATACATTTTTTGCATTTCCGGAGAAAGTGCACCCTCGGCGTTGACCATCCGAGCCGGTGACTCCACAAGTCTGCCGGTAACTCGCACATCCGAGACTTTGTCGCCGAGCTCCTCCTTGAACATCTTGATTAAATCCGCATATTCGCCGGCGGAAGGTTCCTTAGGTTCTTCCGATTTTTTTTCTTCTTGGTCTTTGTCTTCTTTTTTCGCCTCCGCTTTCTCTGTGGCGGCATTTACCAGCGGAAAGTCCTGATATTTTTCCAACTCGGTGACAACAAACGGATCAAAGGGATCTACCATTAAAAGTACATCCAAGCCATCTTTTTTGAGCATTTCAATATGAGGGCTGTTCCTTGCCGTTTCGATATCTTCACCGAGAATATAGTAGATTTTATCCTGCCCCGGTTTCATTTCCGACACATAGTCTGCAAGAGAGCGATATTCATCGTTATGGTTCAAGGTGCGGTAACGCAACAATGGGACGAGACTTTCTTTCGACTCCGGTTCGGTAACAATTCCTTCACAGATAAAGGGCCCGTACCGTTTCCAAAATGTAGTGTAAGTTTCCGGTTGATCTGCCCCCAGTTTTTTCAGCATGTCTGTAACTTTTCCCGCGAGAATCTTTCTGAGAGTTATAATGACTCGGTTCGCTTGCATGGTCTCGCGAGTGACGTTTAACGGAATATCTTCCGAATCGACAACGCCTTCAACAAATCGATAATAGCGAGGCAATAAATCTGTACAGTAATCTTGGATTAAAACCTTCCGGGCATAAAGCTGAAGGCCGTCTTCTTTTCGTAAGGAAAAAATCGCTCGCTCCGGCTTTGCCGGTATGAAGAGGAGGGCATACATTTGAAAAGGTGCATCAATCGAAAGATGAAGTTTAGCCAGCGGCTTTTCAAAATCCATGGTAAAGTTTTGATAGAACTTTTCATAATCTTCATCTTTTAATTCCGATGGATTTTTTCGCCAAAGGACGGTTTCGGAGTTAACTTGTTCTTCCGAATCCCCGATATAGATGGGGAACGGAATATAGTTGCTGTGTTTGCGGATTACTTCGCGAAGTTTATATTCATCCGTATATTCCTTTGCGTCTTCTTTTAGTTTGATCAAGACTTCGGTACCTCGGGACTGTTTATCGGAATCGGAAATTGTGAAAGTACCTGTCCCGTTTGAGCGCCATTTAACCGCTTTATCCTCGGGTCGATACGAACGGGTATCCACTTCGATCCATTCCGCTACCATAAATGCGGCATAAAATCCGACGCCGAATTGACCGATCAAATCATTAACCATCCCAGCCGGTTGATCTTTGGCAACTTCCAAAAAATCACGCGCGCCGGATTTCGCTATGGTGCCGAGATTTTCTTTTACTTCCGTTTCATTCATCCCGATACCGTTATCAACGATTTTCAAGGTATTGGCTTCTTTATCCGGATAAATTCGGATGGCCGGCTTTGCGTCCGCATCAACAACATTTGAATTGGTAAGCATTTCGAAATTCATACGCGTCAGAGCGTCCGATGCATTGGAGATCAATTCGCGCAGGAAAACATCTCTGTCGGAATAAAGTGAATTGATCAAAATATCAAGAAGTTGTTTCGTTTCTGCTTTAAAAGGAATCTGTTTATTTGCCATAAGTTACCCCTGTCGCTTGTTATTTGATAGATCCATAAGGATTTCTATTCAATCTGTTATCAGAATTATAAAAGTCATGAATATGAAATTTATTAGAAATCGAATAAAAGACGAAAATTCAATTGTGAAATCTTTGGAACGCTTTTTATCTGCAAGATGAGATGAAAGCAGTTATAAAACTTGGTCTTGTTTATGAGCATCCGTGACGGATTCTGGCCGCGACCTGTTAATTCAAACAATAAAAAAAGCCTCGATTTGTCGAGGCTTTTTTTATTGTATCCGATCGAAAAAAATTATCCTTCGCTGACGGCTTTTTTATTGCCGTGCCCAAACCAGTTTTTCCATTCTTTGTTTTGCCAAACGAC